>JBDTJJ010000156.1:0-2730 GCA_039935895.1 Bacteroidia bacterium
TTGTTAGATGGTATGATTATTTATAACCCGTTTCACTCTATTGGTTTGTTTTCGGTTTTTGATAACGATATTATTAAAAATGCAGATGTTTATACAGCAGGTTTTGGCGCCGAATATGGCGGAAGAACCTCCTCTGTAATGGATATTACTACACGCGATGGAAATAAAAAACGTTTATCATCTAAAGTAGCCGTATCAACCTTTGGTGCAAAAGCTATGTTAGAAGGCCCAATTGTTAAACTAAAAGAAAACGGAAACACCAGTTTATCGTTTATTGTATCAGGCAAAACATCTTACTTGCCAACTACATCAAAATGGTTTTATCCGTATGCAAATAATGGCGCAGGTTTGCCTTTTAGTTATAATGATTTGTATGCCAAAACTTCTTTAAACTCGACCAATGGTTCTAAAATAAGTTTATTTGGTTTTGATTTTAATGATAAAGTTGATTACACAGGCATTGCTTCTTTTAAATGGAATTCAGTAGGTGGCGGAGCTAATTTTGTATTAATACCAAGCGGAAACAACACGTTAATTGAAGGTAACTTTGCATACTCGCAATATCACATAACAGAAACAACGGCTACAACTCAACCTAATAGTAGTTTAATTGGTGGTTTTAATGGTGGCTTTAAATTCACTAATTTTATGGGTAGAAACCAAGTTGTTTATGGTTTTGAATTGCTTGGCTATCATAGCAATTTTGATTATCACGCAGGTTATAATGGTATTGAGGTTACACAACAAGGCAACTCTACCGAAATTGCAGGCTATATTAAAGCTAAATTTTTATCAAAAAACCGAAAACTTATTTTAGAGCCAAGTTTCCGTTTGCATGAGTATGCTTCTTTGGGTCAAATCTCGCCAGAGCCTCGTATGTCGGGTAAATACAACATCAGCAATCGTGTTCGTTTTAAATTTGCCGGTGGAGTTTATTCGCAAAATTTAGTATCTGCCAATTCAGACCAAGATGTGGTAAATTTGTTTTACGGATTTTTATTTAGTCCGGATAATTTACAAAGCTATTACACAAAAAAGCCAGGCGGAGATAGCTCGGCTGTAGGAAACAAATTACAAAGAGCAAACCATTTAGTAGGTGGTTTTGAGTTTGATTTATTTAAAAACATACAAGTAAATGTAGAAGGCTATCAAAAAACATTTACGTTTTTAACCAATGCAAACAGATACAAATTATTTAATTCAGATCCGCAACACGTAGGTTATTACCCTGATAGCCAGGTGCAAGATTTTATTATAGAAACTGGTTACTCGCGTGGTTTTGATGTTACCGTAAAATACGAGAAGAAACGTTTTTATTTATGGACGGTTTATTCTTACTCCTACAACAAACGTTGGGATGGTATTCAGTCTTACTCGCCCGTGTTTGATAGAAGACACAACATAAATATTGTTGCATCATACAACTTAGATAAAAAGAAGCATTGGGAAGTTAGCGCCCGTTGGAATTTTGGATCAGGCTTTCCGTTTACACCCACCCAAGGCTTTTACCAACAGTTAGATTTAACTAATTATATGGCAACCAATGTGCCTCAGCAAAACGGACAATTAGGCTATGTTGCAGGCACTATATTTTCGCAACGCTTACCAACGTATCATCGTTTAGATCTTTCTGTTCGTTATAAATACAATTTAAAAGATCGTTTTTTTCTTGAAATTAATGGCGGCGCAACCAATGTTTATAATCGTGCAAACATTTTTTACTTTAACCGTATTACCTATGCGCGTGTAAACCAGTTACCCATTATGCCTAACTTAAATATTAGCTTAACTTTTTAATTTTAGTAGTCGTTCCGGCAATTTACTTATTCGTGCTAATTAGTGTTTTTTTTAGTGGCAAACAATCTGTGGCACCTGCACCATCTGTGGCAAAAAAATCTGTACTAATCTGCTACAAAAATTTTACTTTTGCAGCATGACAAAAGCCGAAAAAATAAAATTTTTTAATCCAAACGATATTGGTAATACAAATGCAGGTATGTTTGGCTTACCTTTTACGCAAGATGAGTGCGAAATACAAATTATACCTGTGCCATGGGAAGTTACCGTGAGTTATAGCGGCGGCACGGCCGAAGGACCAAATGCTATTTTGGAAGCCTCTTACCAAGTAGATCTCCACGACCCAATTGTGCCAAACGCTTGGAAAATGGGCATCTTTTTTGATGATATCGAAGAGTCTGTTAGTTTTAAAAGTCACACGCTCCGCAAAAAAACAGAACATTATATCAATCTTTTATCTGAAGGAGAAACTCCACAAAGCAATCCTAAATTACAAGAAACTATTGATGAAGCAAATGCAGAATGTTTAAAAATGAATGCTTGGGTTAAGCAACGCTGCCTTCATTTTTTAAATCAAAATAAAATAGTTGGTTTATTGGGTGGAGATCATTCTACGCCACTTGGTATGATGCAAGCCTTAGCCGAAAAATTTGGCGAGTTAGGCATTTTACAAATTGATGCCCATGCTGATTTACGCAATGCTTACGAAGGTTTTGAGTTCTCGCATGCATCTATTATGTTTAATGCGCTTAAAATAAAAGAAGTAAAAAATTTAGTACAAGTTGGTATTAGAGATTATTGCGATGAAGAATTACAACTTATAAATAATTCTAACAAAAGAATAGTTACTTTTTTTGACAGAGATATTAAACACCAACAATATATTGGAGATACATGGAACGAAATATGCGACAGAATTATTGCAAACCTACC
>JBDTJJ010000157.1:0-6310 GCA_039935895.1 Bacteroidia bacterium
AATAACCGGGTTCTCTTTCAAAATGATAATTACATATTTCGCAATTTTCTCTCATTTTAGGAATAAATGAAAAAGCACTTTTTCGTTTATGGTAAATATGCCCTTTACCACAATTAGGACATTTTTCATTTACAATTAAACTGAATTTGCTATTTGTTAAGGTTTTCATATTACTATAATTTATCAATACAAAAGTCGTTTATGATTAGCTGAAAATAAATAAACAAATACGTTTGTTTTTGGATAATAAGGACATTTTGTATGTTTGTGTATGCCAAAGAAAAATTTCCCAGTATATAATATTGAACAGTTTAATCATGTAGAAAAGGAAAACGATTTTTATGCTAATACTTTTCCTTCGCATTTAAAAGAACATCATTTTATAAATACACCACATAAACACGATTTCTATTTGGTAGTATTATTTACGAAAGGCAAAGGCAAACACGAAATAGATTTTTTAAGTTATGATATAAAACCGGGTAGTATTTTTCTTTTATCGCCTGGGCAAACGCACAATTGGCAGTTATCTAAAGATATTGATGGCTATGTGTTTTTCCATACAAAAGATTTTTACGATTTAAATTTTACGACTAAAAAATTAAAAGATTACCCGTTTTTTAGTTCTATACATAATAGCCCTGTCCTTTATTTAAAAACTAAAACACAAGAAAAAACCGTGTTAATTTTTAAAGAAATTTTACAAGAATATCAAGAAAAAAAATTAATGAGCGTTCAAAAAATAAGTTCGTTGGTTGATGTTTTATATATTGATTTATCGAGAGAATATCTTCCACAAAAACAACAAGAAAATCAAAATTCAAATTACATAAGCAAGCTCCGAAAGTTAGAAAGTTTAATAGATTTAAATTATAAAACGACAAAATTACCAAGGGAATATGCTTCTTTAATGAATATGAGTGAAAAACATTTGAATAGAATTTGCAAGACTTGTTTAAACAAAACTACTACAGATTTAATTTCTGATAGAATAATTTTAGAAGCTAAACGTATGTTGGTTCAGGCAAATTATACGGTTGCAGAAGTAGCTAATGAATTAGGTTACTTTGATAATGCTTATTTTTCTCGTCTGTTTAAAAAGAAGTATGGCAAAAGTGCTATGGAGTTTATGAAAAAGTACGCCAATAAACCTATTTAGCCAATTTCATAATTTCGTTATAACGAATATTGGAATGCGATTCGTGATAAATGCATTCTCCGTTTGAAATAATTAATGCCTGTGGAGATTGATGTTCGATGCCATATTGTTCGGCAATTAAATTAGAAATATCTCTATGCGTAATTAAATCTAAATAATACGGTTTTATATGCTCGCTATCGCTGTCTTTCCAATTGTTTTCAATTCGGTTTAAAGCCATATCGCTAATACTACAACGGGTGCTGTGTTTAAACAACATAACAGGCATTGTTTTAGATTCTTCATTAATTAAATCTAATTGATTTGCTTCGGTTAATTTATTCCATTTCATACTACAAAAATACTATTTGTTTGGTTAATTAAATATATTTGTACGTATAAGAAACCCACACATGAAAAAAATAATCTTAATAACACTAGTCGCTGCATTTTCAAAATTAAATGCACAACATGGTTTAGGTAAAAAATTTCCGACCATAACCGGAGAAACTTTTACAGAAAAAAATGTAGTATTACCCGATGCTTGTAAAGGTAAGCCAACCATTATTGGTATTTGCTTTACTAAAAGCGCAGAAGCTGATTTGCAAACTTGGTTAAACCCTGCTTACAACGAGTTTGTGGTAAAGCGAGATACGACCAATTCTTTTGGCGTTGCCGTTAGTTATGATATTAATTATTATTTCATCCCGATGTTAAACTTGGTAAATCAAGTATTGGAAAAAGGAAGTAAAGAGAAAATTAAAAGTAAAACTGATAAGGAATTTTGGCCTCATCTTTTATTTTACACAGGTGGTTTAAAAGAGTACAAAAAAACATTTGAAATTGATACACCAGAGCAACCTTACTTTTTTGTATTAGATGAAAACGGCGAAATTGTTCACGTAGAAAAAGGAGCTTATAGCCCGAAAAAACTAAGTGCTATGGAAGAATTTTTAGAGTAAGGGAAAATAAAATAGTACAAAAAACTCAAAAAAATTGTAGTCATACTGAGCCTGTCGAAGTGCACATAGAATAATTGCTTAAAGAATTTATAAAATGAAAAAAATAATCGTCACTTTGGCTTCATTAAGTCTGCTGTCAGCTTGTATCGAAACAAAACCAACTAAAGAAGTTATCGTGTTGAAATATCCGCAAACAAAAAAAGTTAATCAAGTTGATGATTATTTTGGAACTAAAGTTTCCGATCCGTATCGTTGGCTGGAAGATGATAACAGTGCAGAAACTAAAGCTTGGGTTGATGAAGAAAATAAAATTACGTTTTCGTATTTAGATAAAATTCCTTTTAGAGAAAATGTAAAAAAACGACTAACTCAATTATGGAATTACGAAAAATTATCGGCTCCTATAAAAAAAGCAGGAATGTATTTTTCGTTTTACAACAACGGCTTGCAAAACCAGGCAGTGCTTTGTATGCAAAGAAACTTGAAAGATGCACGTACCGAATTAATTGATCCAAACAAACTTTCGGCCGATGGAACAGTTTCTTTTTCAGAATGGGATGTTTCTAAAGATGGTAAATATTTAGCCTACGGAATTTCTAAAGCAGGAAGCGATTGGGTAGAAATTAACGTATTAGAAATTGCTACTAAAAAACAGTTAACCGATAAAATTGAATGGGTAAAATTTTCGGGAATAAGCTGGTATAAAAATGGTTTTTATTATAGCCGATACGATGCGCCTGAAAGCGGTAAAGCATTAACTAAACAAAACACAGGGCATAAAGTTTATTATCACGAAGTAGGTACGGAGCAAAATGCTGATAAATTAATTTTCTCTGATGAAACACATCCTGATAGAAATTTTGGAGCGACTGTTACCGATGATGAAAAATATATTATTCTTTCAGGCAGCGAAAGTACCAGTGGAAATTCTCTTTGGATAAAAGAGATTAAAGACGCATCTAATAACTGGCATAAACTGGTTGATAATTTTGAAAACGATTATATTGTAGTGCATAACAGCGGCGCTAATTTTTATGTGCAAACAAATTACAGAGCATCTAATCAGCGTTTATTGAAAATAAATTTAGCTAATGTCGAAGAAAAATTTTGGCAAGAAATTATCCCTCAACAAAAAGATTTATTAGAAGGTGTAAAATATGCCGACAGAAAATTTATTGCCAGTTTTATGCACGATGTTGCTTCACGTATGAATGTGTATGATACAGCAGGTATTCTTTTAAACGAAATTAATTTAGATGGTTTATGCAAGGTAAATGAGTTAAGCACTTCCGATAATGATAGCATGGCATTTTACATTCGTGCCACATTTACGGCCCCTCCAGCGGTTTATGCCTATAACATTAAAGAGAATAAAGCAAGTCTGTTCTTTCAACCAAAAACCGATTTTAAAAGCGAAGATTACGAAACCAAACAAGTGTTTTTTGCCAGCAAAGACGGCACAAAAATTCCGATGTTTATCACCTCTAAAAAAGGAATTGAACTTAACGGCAATAACCCTTGTTTTGTTTTTGGATACGGTGGCTTTAACGCCTACTATTCTCCAGAATACAGAACCGACCGCGCTTTGTTTTTAGAAGCAGGTGGTATTTATTGCGTCCCTGGCATACGCGGTGGTGGCGATTATGGCGAAGACTGGCACAAAGCAGGAACCAAATGCCAAAAGCAAAATGTGTTTGATGATTTTATCGCCGCTTGCGATTATTTAGTGGCAGAGAAATATACTTCGCACGAAAAGCTGGCTATACATGGTCGTAGTAATGGTGGCTTATTAATTGGTGCAGTTATGACCGAGCGGCCAGATATTGCTAAAGTTTGCATACCAACCGTTGGTGTTTTAGATATGTTGCGCTTTCATTTGTTTACTATTGGAAAAGCTTGGTGTGTTGATTATGGATGTAGTGAAAATAAGGAGGAGTTTGCTTGCTTATATAAATATTCTCCTTTGCATAATATTAAAAAAACAAACTACCCGGCAACGCTTATCTTAACCGGCGATCATGACGACAGGGTTGTGCCTGCACATTCGTTTAAGTTTGCAGCAACCTTGCAAGAAAATCAAACTGGTACAGAACCTATTATTATTCGTATAGATAAAAATGCAGGGCATGGTGCTGGCAAACCAACTGCCAAACAAATTGATGAGTATGGCGATATGTGGAGTTTTGTATTTTACAACTTAAACGTAGATAAATTACCTTGGTAATTATTTAACAGTTTTATTTTAGCTTGGTATAGGAATTATTTGAAATTTTTATTAATTTTCATACATGTTTGATAACGTAGCCAATACAGAGTACATGGTGCACATGAGAGAGCGTATAACGCGCATCAAACAAATGCACTACGTGGTAGCTATTGCTCTTTTTCTTTTAACTCTTGGTTTTTGTTCTTATTACGCAAGCGATTTAAAATTGACTTCCATCTCTTTATCTCACTTTGGCATCTATCATAAAATTGGTTTTATATGGAACGGTTCGCTTTTTGTTATTGGCATAACACTTTTTGTTGAAGCTGTTTTAAACATTAATAAATATATGCCCAAATCAAAATTGTTGTATTTATTTATTGCGGCTATTATTTGTTTGTTATTAACAGCAAGTGTAAATATGAATCACAAAATACATTATTATTTTGCATACGCTTATTTTATTGGCTATACACTAAGTATGTTTTCGTTTGGATTTCTGCTTATCAAAACAGATTTTAGGATAGGTATTGCATCTATCGTTATAGCGGTAGCATCTGTAATTTGTCCGTTAGTTGCGTTATTATACATTCATAGTTTTGCCATTCCTGAATTAACGCATACTTTATTTATTTTTATTTGGATAACCTTAACAAAGTTTGATGCTAATTACAAAAACTTCATCAAACGATTCGGTTTATAATTTCTTTAATATAGCCCGTGAGCTATAAAATACATCCTACATGAAAATATATTCCTATAAAATTATAAAAATAGTTGCCTGTTTTTTTGTTCTTAGCTTGTTTGTGTTTTTTAAGCAAGAACCTTTAATATCTAAACCTACTACTTTAATTGGCGTGCCTGAGTTACCTGCAAAAACTAACGAAGCTTTTAAAGTAGGCGAAGTGCTTAGCTATCGTTTGCATTATGGCATTATTGATGCGGGTGTGGCGGTTATACAAGTTATGCCGCAAGTGCAAGATTTTGGTGGACATCAGGTTTATCATATTGTTGGCGACGGATATTCTAAAGGCACGTTTAACTGGTTTTTTAAAGTAAAAGATAGGTACGAAACTTATATAGATAAAGATGCGCTTGTGCCCTGGTATTTTATGCGTCGTTGTAACGAAGGTGGTTACATTATTAATCAAGATTATTTATTTAATCATTACACTAAAAAGGTAGATATTGGCGGTAATCAAACATTTGATGTGCCTGTTGGCATACAAGATATGTTATCGTCTTTTTATTATGCCAGAAACATAGATTTTACAAACGCTAAAGAAGGTACTGTTTATGAAATTCCAAGTTTTGTAGATAAACAAACCTGGACACTTAAAATAAAATATGTGGGTAAAGAAACTATTAATACAGATGTAGGGAAATTTCGTTGTATAAAATTTAGACCAATCATTCAAACCGGACGCATATTTAAAAAAGAAGAAGATTTAAATGTTTGGATTACTGATGATAAAAATCACATTCCAATAAGAGCGCAAGCAAAAATAGTAGTGGGTTCTATAAAAATGGATTTAACTTCCTATAAAAACCTTGCTAATCCTACTTCTAAAGTAGAATAATCGTATTTAATACGTCATTGCGAGGAACGAAGCAATCTCAATTTTAAATTGGAGACAGCTATAAAAACAAAAAACCTCCGCTGTAATTAAACAACGGAGGTTTTAGTATAATTAAAACTTACTTATTTCTTTTTAGAAGGTGTTGCTTTTGGAGCTTTTTCTTCATCATCAAAAGAAAGTGTAGATGCGCCTTGAGCCGCTAAACGAGTTTCAAGTGCTTTAACTTGTTTTTTTAATTCGTAAACAGTTTTAGCTATTTCTTCTGTTTCGCTTTTAAAAACAATTGGGTACATACTGAAAACGCTTTCGTATTGTTTTTCAAATTGTTTTTTTACATCCATTGAAGTGCTTAAAATTTCTCCTTTAAGTTTAGAATATTCATCTGATGCAAAAAGCTCTGTAAACAATGTTTCGTTAGTTTTTA
>JBDTJJ010000158.1:0-4128 GCA_039935895.1 Bacteroidia bacterium
AATACAACATAGAAATTGAATATGAGAAAGAGGAAACTCCAATCATTGATGAGCTTGAAGAAGAGCTCGAAACCTTAATCGAAAATATGGATGAGGAAGAAGAAGACGAGTAAGATTAAATAAATCTAAACAGCAACCAAAATAAAGCGTGGCTAAAAAAAGCCCGCTTTACTTTGTTTAAAAATGCAAACCGTCAAGTTAAAAAAACATCAAGTTAAATCGTAAAATAAAAAACAAAATGGCTGAAGAAAATAAAGTATTACCTGAAAATAAAACAACTGATAAGGCAGCAAAGGAAGCTGCGCCAATGCAAAAATTATTAGAAAATATGCCTGAATGGGTAACACCGTTATTGAGTGCATTAGGGAGTATGGGTGGTAGTTATATGTTGTTTATAAAGCCGATGCAAGAACGCCTGAATGTATTGGAAAGCCAATCGAGCGACCTGCGTTCGGAGGTAAAGGAATTGAAGCATAAAAACAGGGATCTGGAAAAGGCTTTGGAAGGAATAGAAGAAAATCAAGGCAGTAATTTAAACGGCTATCTACCCATCAATAAACCGAACCGTCAAGTTGTAAAAAGGCGAATATAGAACATCGAGTTTTAAAATTAAATCCGTGACTATGAGCAAAGCGTAAAGTAAACCTTGAATAAAAAACATGAAACAAAATAAAAACAAAAATCACATCTCAGAAACATACACCGTTCCGACAGATGTTATGTTAGAAATAGCGCAAATTATTGTACAGGCTGATCTGCCGCACGAAATAATCGGTGTAAAAGAAAATAAACGCCAAGTTGTTTTAGAAATTAGCTATCAAGCTGATTTAAGATTTCATCAGCAGGCTATTGATAACATTACCGATATTCTCAGGGAATACCAAGTGCTATGCAACGAGGATACTGAAAATATTAACTGGCGTGAAAGCTAAAAATTAATTTTAAACAAAACCAATTATGTTACACGAGTGTCCTTATTGCCAACAAGAATTTAAAGCTAACCGCAAAGATAAAATCTATTGCTCAAATAGCTGCAAGCAAATGGCTTTTATAAAACGGCAAGAAAATACGATTGGTTTTGTTGCTAACAAAAATCAAAACGACAATACAAAACGTCAAGTTTTTGAAACATTTGTACCTCAAAAGGTAAACCCGTCAATAGAAAAAATTGACGTTTCAGGGTTAAAAACTAAAGAAAATAAGCGTGAATCATTATTCCATGAGGATGATGAAGAAAATTATGTTCCGGTTAGATGTAAATGGATAGATGAACTCTATAATAAATTTGATGAAAGAGGCAAAGATTCATGGCTTAAAACTCTATACGGCGAAAAAGAAAAAAGAGTTGAATGGATAAGTATTCATTATCGTTGCTTATTGGATTGCGTTATAAGAGTATCAGAAATGAAATCAGTTGAGTGGGCTGACTTAGCAGAATTAACCAATGGACTTACTTTTTTAATCACAAGTATTTATTTTAAAGAGTTGCCGGAAGATTATCCTTTTACAAAGGATATAATTTTATTAAGAGATAAACTAAAATGCTTTTGCTTGGAAACACAAGATGAGGAATATGTGCAGTTTAGTTTGAAATTTAGCACGAAAAAAGATTTAATTCTTCAACGCTATGAGTTATCTACCGTGTATTCTAAAATCAACTTTAATCAATTGCAATTGGCTTTTAAAACGGAAATAAATAAACAGAAAACTAAACTAAAACAAGAGCAAGAAGCCATACAATCTACAAAAGAAAAACCTTGGCAGGCAAAATATAGGGCTTTGAAGCGGCAACAACAAGATGGAAAAAATTAACCGTTATCTTATTATTGTAGTATCAAATGTTAGTTTAGCAATAGTCCGTTTTACTTTCAAAATATTACATATTACAAATTAAAACAGTAAAATGAAAATAAAGAGGCATCAGACAATGTAAGGTAAACGCATTTTTGCCTTAATGCAAAAGCAAGGTCTTATCTTTTAATGATAATCTTTTGAAGAACTGCTTTGTTATTAATGGTGTTTTTAATAAAATAGAATCCATCCGAAACAACTTCATTAAAAAATATCTTTTCTTTAAAAGAGCCGTTTGTAACATGTTCTTTAATTAGTTCCTGTACAAGTTTACCTTCTATATTAATTAATTCGGATTTAATTATGGAAGGTTTATTAAAAATATAAGAAAGCGTTACAAACGTGCTTGCAGGATTGGGATACACAGCTATGCCTTCCGCTTCTTTGTTTTCAATTATACCTGTTGTAGCGGCATTTATGGTAATTTTAGTATAATAGGTCTCATCGCCGGAATCATTTGTATTGTTATTATTAGCTGCTAAAAAACAAGCGTAAAAACTAATTTTTCCCTGATTGTATGGAGGTGCAGTCCATCTATAAGACCATTGCCCTGTGTTGGGACTTGTTGGATAAGAGCCTGCTAAACGATGCATGGTGAATATACGATCCTGATATGAACCCCAGGTTGGTTGTTGCATTCTTGTTTTAGTAGTATCGATAAGGTTAATGGTGCCTACAAATAAATTATTACTATCCTTTAAAGAAACAATTTGAAAACCAAAACGATTACGCGAAGGGTGGGAAATGGTAGGGGTTATGGTATAGGTTTGACCGGGCACGTATGTAGTGCCGCCACTAAAAACAATAGAGGTAATTGCAGGTCCGGCATTATCAGCAATACCACCACTATGGCACCCATTTGCCCCTTCGGCACCGCTGCATGTTTTCTCGCCCGGTGCATTTGTATTGTACGGAGGACCGCCATCACTTTTCAGTGTCTTATTTCCATCTCCTATAAAAGCTAAACTCGCTGCTATAACAATAAAAAATACAGCTATTAAAACTATTTTTTTTGCCACTTAATTTAATTATAGATAAATATTTTGTTAACTATCTTCTTATCATTAGTAGTAAGCCTGATAAAATAAATGCTTCCTTTAGTAAGCTTGGTGGGATTTAAAGATAAATTATAATCTCCTGTTTTTTGCGTAGAAGATAACAGCTCTTCTATTTTTTGGCCGCTCAAATCAACAATATCTATTTTTATATTGCTTTCTTCACTAAGAAAATATTTAATATTTATTTTATCTGTTACCGGATTAGGAAATATAGTAACTACTGCTTTGGTGTTATTTATCACAGGTGCTTCCGGCATAATTTTTAAAGAAGTAGTGTAGCAATAATCGCCCAAATCATTGCCATCATTATTAGCTGCTATACCGGCTACATAAAAAGTTACAGGCCCTTCATTAACAAGTGGCGCAGTCCAGTTAAACGTCCAGCTTGCTTTACCGGGGCTGGTTGCGGCTGTACTTTTAAAGGTATAGGTCATGTATTTTCTGGTAGAAAATTTATCGTAACCACTTACTATTTGATTTCTTGTTCCATCAATAACTTTTAAAGTACCGGCGTTGCTGCTGTCTGCATCTTTTAAGGCAGTCATTTGAAAGCCAAAACGTATTAGTCCTGGTTGGGTAACTTCATAGGTAAGAGTGTATGTTTTGCCAGGAACGTAAGTTGTTATACCATTTTCAAAAATAATGGAAGCATTACCTAGCCCGCTGTTAGTTATAAAAGATTGATGGCAACCGCTTGTAGTACAATCTACTTCGCCGGGGGCGCCACTAGTAGATGCAGGCGCACTGTTGCTATCAATATGCATAGCCATCGTACCTAATAATAGCATCGGTAAAATAAAAAGTATTTTTTTAATCATGGTAGTAGCGTTACACAAATATAGTTTTTTATCTCCATTTTTCAAATTATTTCATTTACTAAGATTAATTAATTAGCTTTGTTTAGGTGAAGAAATTTTTCTGCATATTATTTTGCTGTATCTACGTTGCTACAACGGCAGGTATTAATTTTAATCTTCATTATTGCGGTGGAAAAATAAAAAGTCTTTCTTTTTTAAAAGCACACGATGAAAAAAGGTGTTGCGGAAATAAAAAGAAAAGTAAAGATTGTTGCAAAGAAAAGACTGCTTTTATAAAAGTAAAAGACAACCATCAATCAAACAGGCTTCTTAAAGCTCCATTCAGTAGTTTTAAAACGATAGATATTGATTTGCCGCAATTATCTTTAAATTTATTTAGTAATCAATGCGAAATAATTACC
>JBDTJJ010000159.1:0-3026 GCA_039935895.1 Bacteroidia bacterium
CAAAATACGAAGAACTTTCTACAGCTTCTGAAGTTTTATTTACCGGTATTAAAGTAATCGATTTAATTGAGCCTTACGCAAAAGGGGGTAAAATTGGGTTGTTTGGTGGTGCAGGTGTAGGTAAAACCGTACTTATTATGGAATTAGTAAACAACATTGCAAAAGCGTATGCAGGTTTATCTGTATTTGCCGGTGTTGGAGAACGTACCCGTGAAGGAAATGACTTATTACGTGAGTTCATCGAATCTGACGTTATTAAATATGGTGACGAATTTAAACATTCGATGGAAAAAGGCGGATGGGATTTATCTAAAGTAGATACCAAAGCATTAGAAGAATCTAAAGCAACACTTGTTTTCGGACAAATGAACGAGCCTCCTGGAGCACGTGCTCGTGTAGCTTTATCAGGTTTAACCATGGCCGAATATTTCCGTGATGGAGATGGTACCGGACAAGGAAAAGATATATTATTTTTTGTAGATAACATTTTCCGCTTTACACAAGCGGGCGCAGAGGTATCGGCTTTATTAGGTCGTATGCCAAGCGCGGTGGGTTATCAACCTACTTTATCTACCGAAATGGGTTTAATGCAAGAGCGTATTACTTCAACAAAAAGAGGTTCAATTACATCAGTACAAGCGGTTTACGTACCAGCTGATGATTTAACCGATCCTGCTCCGGCAACAACATTTGCCCACTTAGATGCTACAACGGTATTAAATCGTAAAATTTCTGAGTTAGGAATTTATCCTGCGGTAGATCCTTTAGATTCTACTTCTCGTATTCTTGATCCAAAAATTATTGGCGATGCACATTACAATTGCGCACAACGTGTAAAAATTATTTTACAGCGTTATAAAGAATTGCAAGATATCATCGCCATTTTAGGTATGGATGAGTTAAGCGAAGAAGATAAATTGGTTGTACATCGCGCTCGTCGTGTACAACGTTTCTTATCTCAACCGTTCCACGTTGCAGAACAGTTTACAGGTTTAAAAGGGGTTTTAGTTCCAATTGAAGATACTATTAAAGGCTTTAACATGATTATGGATGGTAAAGTAGATGAGTATCCTGAAGCAGCCTTTAACTTAGTAGGTTCTATTGAAGACGCTATCGAAAAAGGTAAAAAATTAATGGCTGAAACTAAATAAGATGCATTTAGAAATTATCACTCCCGATAAAAAATTATTTGAAGGCGAGGCTAAATCGCTTACCGTTCCTGGCTCCGAAGGCTCTTTAGGTGTGTTAAACAACCACGCACCTATGATTGCTTCTTTGAAAAAAGGAAAAGTAAAAGTAACTACCGCTTCTGAAACAAAAAGCTTCGATATAAAAGGCGGAGTAATAGAAGTGCTTAAAAATAAAGTAGTTGTTTTAGCTGAGTAAAAAATAATTTTCTTTACAAATTGAAGCCGTTTCATTTGAAGCGGCTTTTTTTTGCAATTTAATTTTTATAAATATTTTTTCCTTTATAAGTTAAATTATGCGCAAATAATTCACGTTGTGTGTTTTTTGCTATCTCATCCACTACCTTTCTAATTCCTATTTACTAAAGCCTTACATATTACTGTAGATACCAGTATTGATAAATAAATTTATAGCTTTTAAATTTTTGTATAATTTAATGTATAAGTGGTGGTTGATCCTCCTATTACTTGTGTGTAGTTTATATTTAAGAATGCCGGAGCGCCATAAACTGAATATTTAATGGTGCCTATGCCCGAAAAAGAATGAAGTGCTGATGGAGAACCACAATTTATGTCTTGCGAAGGAATAGTAAAAGTTGTATCGCTATGCATAATTACACTTAAATTACAGTTAATTAAACCAGCAAATCGTTTTATGTGAATGCTATCACTTCCAAAAAACTTTAAGGAATCATTCCAACTTGTATTATCCTGCGCGCCGTGGTAAGCTCCGGTTGGGTTTACAAGCTTTACAATGCGTTGTATTTGGGCATTATTTCCAGCAGCATCTTTTATTTGGTATTGAATGTCAAAATTTGTGTTTTGTTGTGTATAATCTAAATGATTAATAACGGTAATATTATTAGTTATATCTCCATCTATATTATCTTTTGCTTTAGCTCCTGGATCAACATAATGTTTTGGATACACTACATAGTCCTCAGCTGAACCATTTAAGGTAATAATGGGATTTTCAGTATCTGTTTTCTGTTTTTTACATGAAATTATCAACAAGCTTAATGCTAATGATGATATTAATACGATTTTTATTTTCATAATTTATATCTTAGTTTAATATACAAATTTGCATCTTAATAATTTCTTGTAAAATAGTGCAAATGTACCATTAGGTAATTCACTGTATAATTCTAAAGCTATATACCCCAAAGCATTAAGTCAAAAAAATGTTGCTTAATTACTATAAAATTAATACCAATAGCGCATTTTAATAATCCTCCAAATTCTTTCTACGTACTAGCACGGATATAAAAATCTGTAATATTGGGTATTTCATAACATATTGTAATTGCTGAATTTTGTCTTATAAATTCACAATTAAAAACCATACAATGAAAATCACTTTAAAAACAACACTTGTAATTTTTGCCTTGGCCACATCCATCATTGCTTGTAAAAAGAAAGACACAACACCAACACCTGTGATAACTCAACCTGCGCCTGCACAATCAAGCTGCACGTACACGCTTAACAACACAACGGTTATGACGACAGATTCTATGCATTGGGATTTGTATAACGGAACAACTAATCGTGTTCAGGCTTACATAGGTTCTAAAGTAGTAATAACACTTTGGCCAACTTCGGTAACAACACATACCCAAACATTAACACAACAATATGTTTATTGGTTTGATGGCAATACAGTAATTTATACGCCCGGCACAGGTAGTCTTACTTTAAACAACGCAAGTAATGTATTAAGCGGCACAATTACGGCTACCGGCAATGTTTGGACGGGTTCTGGCGGAGCACCAACAAGCACTATTAGTGCAGTATTTAGCAATGTAAAAAAAGTAGGCTCATAATATTTGTAAAAAA
>JBDTJJ010000160.1:0-6691 GCA_039935895.1 Bacteroidia bacterium
GTATCTTGTTTCTTTGCTCTTGCATCTGTACATCGCAAACAAAAAACCAAACCGATGCCAATGGCTTAAAGCAAGGCTATTGGGAAAAGATGGATGATGCCTCTAAAAAAATAATTTATAAAGGCACGTTTAAAGATGATAAGCCACAAGGCACTTTTTATTACTACTATAAAAATTCTGACAGCTTACGCACTAAAACCGAGTTTAGACAAAACGGTAAAATTGCTTACGTAATAATGCATCATTTATCTACCGGAAAAATAGAAGCAAAAGGAAAATACGTTAATGAAGAAAAAGATTCTTTATGGCGTTTTTATGATACGAGCGGTACGTTAATTTCTACAGAAAATTATTTGAATGGAAAGAAAAACGGGGCTTCAAAAGTTTATTACCCAAGCGGACTAGTATCAGAAGAAAAAAATTATAAAAACAATTTAGAAGATGGTCCGTTTAAACAATACTACGGCGATAAAAAAATAAAAGGTCAGGGTGCTTTTATTGCAGGGCAATACAATGGTTTATGCAGTTGGCATTTTAATAACGGAATAGCTGCAGCCCAAGGTGTTTATGATAATGGCGTTAAAAAAAATGTATGGATTTATAAGACCCAAGACGGCAAAATAACCGATAAAGAAGTGTGGCAAAACGGCAAGCAACTTAACGATAAAGATAAGGAAGCTTATTTTAAAGCCCATCCGCCTGCTGTAGAAGAAAAGAAAATTCAAACTACAACTCCACAAAAAACGAGCCCTCAAAAAGCAACTAATAATACATCGCCAAAAAAATAAAATGAGCAAAAAAGGAAAAGTATTGGTGGCCATGAGCGGTGGTATTGATAGTAGCGTAACCGCCATGATGCTGCACGAACAAGGTTATGATGTAATTGGCATTACCATGAAAACATGGGATTATCAATCGTCGGGTAGTAGCACCAAAGAAACCGGTTGTTGCAGTTTAGATTCTATTAACGATGCGCGCCAAGTAGCGGTTAACTTAGGTTTTCCGCATTATATATTAGATATACGTAACGAGTTTGGCACAACCATTATAGATAATTTTGTTGAAGAATATTTAGCCGGAAGAACACCAAACCCTTGCGTTTTATGTAACACACACATTAAGTGGGATGCGCTTTTAAAACGTGCCAATATGCTTGATTGCGAGTTTATTGCAACCGGACATTATGCGCAAGTGCGTAAAGAAAACGGACGCTATGTGGTTTCTCGCGGCTTGGATTCTAATAAAGATCAATCGTATGTATTGTGGGGTTTAACGCAAGAAAGTTTAGCACGCACTATTTTTCCTTTGGGTAAATTTACCAAACCCGAAATACGTAAAATGGCCGAAGGTTATGGCTTTGCCGAGCTTGCCAACAAACCCGAGAGTTATGATATTTGTTTTATTCCGGATAATGATTACCGCGCGTTCTTAAAACATAGAATGCCCGACTTGGAAGCTAAAGTTGAGGGCGGCGATTTTATTTTTAAAGGAGAAAAAGTAGGCACACATCGTGGTTATCCTTTCTATACCATTGGTCAGCGTAAAGGTTTGGATATTGCTTTGGGCGAACCTGTATTCGTTAAAAACATCATCCCTGAAACTAATACCGTGCAATTAGGGACAAAAGAAGATTTAGAAGAACAGCAATTATATGTGCGCGATTTCAATATGATTAAATTTGAAACCATGCCGACTGATTTTGTTGGTCGCACAAAAATTCGTTATAAAGACTCCGGTACCATGGCAACTATTAATGCAGAAGATAATAAACTGCATGTGGTGTTTCACGAGCAGGTTAGTGGTGTTGCACCCGGCCAATCGTGCGTAATGTATGATGGTGATGATTTAGTAGGTGGTGGTTTTATTGCGAGAAAAATAATAATTTAAAACAAAAAACATGATACACTTTTTTGTAGGCGAAAAATGGAAAGAGTTTCTTAACAAAAAACATTTAAAGTTTAAGTATGCTGTTTCTAACTTTGGAAGATTAATAAGCTTTACCGATAAGATAGAAGATGGGCGTTTGCTAAAAGGCAGCATAGCCGACGGATACCCAACATTTAGTTATGTTACTAAAAAGGGCAAAGGCAAAGTTTTGTTTATCAGAAAAATAGTTGCCGAAAATTTTCTTCCCGAAAAAAAAGAAGATCAGGAATTTGTGTTGTTATTAGATTTTAACCGAAAAAACAACTTAGTAAGTAACTTAAAATGGGCTACCAGAGCAGAAATGCTGTTGCATTACAAAAAAAGCCCGGCGGTTATACAGGCACAAAAAAACTTGCAGCAATTACATAGAGATAATGATGGAAAAAAGTTAACAACAACACAGGTTATGCACCTTAAAAAAATGATTTTTAACCCAAACCGTAAAACTCGTTTAAGTTTAATAGCCAAACAATTTGGCATTAGCGAAATGCAGCTTTACCGCATAAAAAGTGGCGAGAACTGGGGGCATGTTAAGGTTTAGCATATATAGGTTGTTTATTATTGAGATGTTACAGAATAATGTTGGAAATATTAGAATATGTTGTCAGTTCGAGCGTAGTCGAGAACCACATAAATAAAAGGATAAAGATCAATTACTTCTCGACTACGCTCGAAGTGACAAAAATTCAACATTATTCTGTAATATAACCTTTATTATATTTTTTGTTTTTATGGCAAGTTCTGCTTTTAGTCAGGAAACTAAATCTAAGTTGATAGTTAATCAAGAACACTTATCTGCGCCGGCATATTCCGGAGCTCCTGAAAATATAGTAATGTCTGTCGATTCGCTTCAAGAAATAAAAAGTATATTAGATTTAAAGCCAAGCTACGCCTCTAAATATGAAATTTTTTCGTTTAATATATACGCAACTATTAAGGCAATTAATAAAATGTTGACATGTAATCGTGTAGACTGTAAAGGAGATTTTAATATTATATTTACTTCTGCAAAAATCGGTTCAAAAATTTTTATTGATGAAATTTTAGCAAAAGATTTAAAAACCAATAAAGTTTTATATCTACAACCACTTAAAATCAAAATAAAAAGTGCTGCTGTGACAAAATAACAATTGGCACAATATTTAATACACTCTTTATAATAAAAACATCAATATATTAAGGTAGGTTTAACAATAATTAAAATCTTAGGCTTACCTTTACACATCTAATTTATTCGAGATAAAATGGCAAAAACTATCATTACTTGTTCTTTCTGTGGGAGAGATAAACGTGCGGCAAAAATGCTAATTGCCGGTCAGAGTGCACACATTTGCGAAGTTTGTGTTTCAGAAGCATACAAAATTGTTTCTGCCGAAAGCGAGCAATCTCAAAAAGAAAGCGCCAAACAAACTTTAACGATGCTAAAACCCGATGCTATTAAAAAGTATTTGGATGAATATATTATCGGACAAGATCAGGCTAAAAAAGTAATGAGCGTGGCGGTTTATAACCACTTTAAACGCATTTCAAATCCTAATCACATAATAGATAAAGAAGAAATTGAAATAGAAAAATCTAACATTATTTTAGTAGGCGAAACAGGTACGGGCAAAACGCTTATGGCGCGTACGATTGCTAAATTATTAAATGTGCCTTTTTGCATTGCAGACGCAACTGTACTTACCGAAGCAGGTTATGTGGGCGAAGATGTTGAAAGTGTGTTAAGCCGTTTATTACAAGCGGCTAATTTTGATGTTCCATCAACTGAAAGAGGAATTGTATTTATTGACGAGATGGATAAAATTGCCCGCAAAGGCGATAATGCTTCTATTACGCGCGATGTATCTGGCGAAGGTGTACAACAAGGTTTATTAAAATTGCTGGAAGGTTCTATTGTTAACGTTCCACCACAAGGCGGCCGTAAACATCCGGAACAAAAAATGATACAGGTAAATACCAAAAACATATTATTTATTTGCGGTGGTGCTTTTGATGGCATCGAAAAAATTATTGCACGCAGAATGAACACACAAGCCATTGGTTTTAGTGCATCTGCAAATGCTGAAGAAGTAGATAAAGAAAATATGTTGCAATACATTCTTCCGCAAGATTTAAAAACATTTGGTTTAATACCAGAGTTGATTGGTCGTTTACCAATTACAACTTATATGAGTTCTTTAGATGGAAAAACATTGCGTCGTATTTTAACCGAACCTAAAAATGCGTTGATAAAACAATATCAAAGTCTGTTTAGAATGGATGAAATTGAATTGGCTTTTGAAGAACCTGTTTATGATTTAATTGTTAGCAAAGCTTTAGAATATAAGTTAGGTGCACGCGGACTTCGTGGTATTTGCGAGGCCATTATGTTAGATTTAATGTATGAAATTCCTTCGCAAAAAAACCCGCCAAAAACATTTACGGTTACTTTAGCGTATGCTAACCAAAAATTATCTAAGGCAAACTTAGGTTCGTTAATGGCGGCTTAAAACGTAATTGTTAATCTTTTTTGCGGACAAATTTTAATATAATAGCAATTACACAGCCGGCATCTGCGCCATATACATAGTGCTCTCCAAAAAGACCATGCTCTAAGTTAAAAAATATTACTGCACCAATTATAAATATAAAGAAAGTAAGGAAACGACTACTTTTTGGAGTAAATGGCTTAACAATATACTGGCATATTTCAATAACAGAAATAAAACTTAAAGCCCCCACAACATAGGCAGATACAGAGGCTACTCTTGATGGCACGAGGTATTCTATTACATTAAAGACAAGCAAAAGCAATACTACCCAAATTAAATCTTTGTTGTTTCTTAGATTAAATACCATGGTTAATTTATTTATTATAATAAATTTATATATAAAAATTGAGAAAGACAAATTATAAAATTATACTTGACAAATAGTTCTTAAAAAGAAAGTAACCAATAACCTCAATTTACTATTATACTATCTTTGCTACCAATGAAAACCACCGAAAGCGATTCAAAATATAGGCATCTTGAAAAGATGAGTGTAATCCAACTTCTTACAAATATTAATAAAGAAGATAAAACTGTTCCGCTTGCTGTTGGAAAAGCAATTCCTCAAATAGAAAAACTAGTAAAAATTATTGTTGCCAAAATGAAAAAAGGCGGACGATTATTTTACATGGGCGCAGGCACCAGCGGCCGCTTAGGTATTGTTGATGCAAGTGAATGTCCGCCAACCTACGGTATAGCGCAAGGTATTGTGGTTGGTATTATTGCCGGCGGAGATACTGCTATACGCAAAGCCGTTGAGTTTGCCGAAGACGATGAAACCCAAGGTTGGAAAGATTTACAAGCCTATAAAATTACCACTAAAGATGTTGTTGTAGGTATTGCAGCATCGGGTAGTACGCCTTATGTTATTGGCGCATTAAAAGCCTGCAACGCAAAAAAAATTACTACTGGCTGTGTTGTTTGTAATGCAAATAGTGTATTGGCAAAAACAGCAAAATATCCGGTTGAGGTTATTAGCGGAGCCGAGTTTGTTACTGGTAGCACGCGCATGAAAGCCGGCACCGCACAAAAACTAACGCTTAATATGATTTCTACTTCGGTAATGATTAAGCTTGGTAGAGTTAAAGGAAATAAAATGGTTGATATGCAACTTAGTAACAACAAACTGGTTAAGCGCGGCACTAATATGTTAATGAAAGAATTAAATATTGATTACGCCTCGGCCGAAAAATTATTACTTAAACATGGCAGCGTGCGTAAGGCTACTTTGGCGCATAAGAAGTAATAGCTAAGATTAACGATTATTTTAATTTTGATTTTATCAATTGTTTGCAAACTCAATATAAATTGTAATTTTGCGCTCAGAAAATGGTCCTATAGCTCAGCTGGATAGAGCACAGGTTTTCTAAACCTGCGGCCTTTGGTTCGAATCCAAATGGGACCACTCTTTAACTCTAAAAAACCGATGTGAACTAATTAGTTACGTCGGTTTTTTTATTTTAAGCAACCATGCTGCTGATTTATTTTATCATTTATCTTGTTTACAAAAAACTTAAAGTAATGAATTACGAATTTTTACGTGAATCTATTTGTGTCTTTTATTAAAGTATAGCAAATAACAAAACAAACACAGTTTTATCCAAAAACCGACCACTTATTTGTTAAAACCGACCAGTTATAAAATTAATTTCACAGCGTTATTAAAATACTATTTTTGTGCCGTCTGAAAACACAAAAATGGTTAAAAAAATAGTTTGTCTTTTATTAATTCTGGTTACAAGTATTACTTTACTTAAAGCACAAAACGCTAACATACGTGGTTTTGTTTATACTAAAGATAATGGCGAGCCTGCCTTGTTTACCAACGTATATTTAAAAGGTACAACCATGGGTGCTGCAACCGATATAAATGGTTTTTTTAGCATCACAAAAATTAAAGCGGGCAACTATACTTTAATAGCTACTTATTTAGGATATGATACCATTTCAGAACCTATTACTGTTACAGCCAATCAAATAATAAGCAAAAAAATATACTTAAATAAATCTTCTATTCAATTAATAGAAGTTATTGCAACCGGCGAACAACAAGCTAAAAAAGAAAATACAATGGTGTCGGTAAACCGTATAGACCCAGCCGAAATTAAAAAACTTCCAAGCGTTGGTCAGCCCGATTTAGCCCAGTATTTACAAGTATTACCCGGTGTTACCTTTACTGGAGATCAAGGCGGACAATTATATATTCGTGGGGGTTCTCCTGTGCAAAATAAAGT
>JBDTJJ010000161.1:0-8609 GCA_039935895.1 Bacteroidia bacterium
GCTGTAGCCCCTTTGGTAGCATTACTTTGTGCCGTGGTTTGCGATAGTTATAAGTATGTTTCTAAAAAGTCTTTGTTATATATTGGTACAATTATTTATGTGATTTTTGTAGCTGTTTTTTTATGTTATCCTAATAACAATGTAAGATTATTAAGTGATATAAATCCACAAACGGGCGAAGAACCCATTCATGATTATGTCCCACTTTTTTTTACAATTATATCTGCCATCTGTTTATTTATTATTACAAAACAAAAACAACTTACAATTGCTTTTACTGGTATAGCTTTGCTGTTTGGCTTGTTTACTATTCGTCCGTTTAAGCAATCTCCCGAAGATATAACGATGGAAACGGTTACTAATTCTATTATTGCAAAAGGATATACCGACAAAAAAACACCTGTTTACACCAATCATATTTTATTTAAATATTTTTACGATAAAAAGAAGCATAGTTTGTACGATAAACAATTTTATTCTGATAGTTTATCTTTACAAACAGCACCTGCTGGCTCTGTGATTATTTGGGAAAGTCATTATGGCTACCGACCAAAACTGAATAAAAATACTGTTAATGCAGATTATTTTCAACGACGACCCTTGCAATATACTTTGTTGCAAAACCGTATTTCTACCGATAATCGTTTTCAGGTTTTAGTTTTTGAAAAAATTGCTCCGTAGTTATTTTTCGTAGAATTTTATAATCGCATTATAAAAACTTTGCGCGGCAAGTATAACTCGTTTGTTCGTTTTTATTCCGTAAAGTATTTCAGTATTTTGAGTAAGGTTATAACACTCGTTTTCACTATCCTGATATAAGCATTCGCCATATACAAGCGGCGTTTGCACCAATCGGCACAAAGCCAAATTACGACTATAAACTCCTGCGAAAGGAGAACTAAGAGAATGTTCACTTAAATAAGTTGCATCTGTTTTTTTAGCGATAGAAATATTTAATTGCGCAGAAAGTTGATTTACCACTAATGAAGAAATTTTTTCACTTTCATCTAAATCATCGGTAAGTAATAAACGTAAAAAATTTATTTTTCCCGCGATAGTTTTTAAATTATCTGCAATTATGCAGCCCGGAATAAACGCCATGCAAAAATCTTTATTACTTGGTTGTTTCCAGTCGATATTTTTTTCATCCACGTTATAATGAATAATAACAGTTAAATCGGGCTTATATGCATTGATAACACGTGCGCGTTGCTGTAGCTCATAATCTTTAAAGAAGTCAATAAAAAATTTAGAATCTGGTTCGGTTAAAAGTTGTCTGTGTTTTTGCGCTGTAATTTTATTTATAGAAAGTAAACTATCTAACGTTTGCGACTTAAATTTTTTAATCCACTCTTTGTAAGTGCATCCAAACGAAGTACTGTTTTCTTTTCGGGTAAGAGCAACTGTTGCGCCTTTTTCCTCTAACATACTTTTTAAAATACTTGCCGTTTGAAAGGTCAATATCCCCTCTGCAATATCAACGCTATCTTGTTTTAAACCAGCATAATTTTGCTTTGTAAAATGTAAATATTTTTGTTCAATATGTGCCATTTGCATATTACCGGCAATATGCCCTGGGTCTATTATGATTTTTATGTCGTGAAGCTTTTTTTTGTCAGCAATATTTTTTGGTAACGAATAACTTGTGAGTAAAGTTGTATTAAAATAAATTTTTTCAAGCGAATCTTCAGTCAGGGTTTTTAATAGACAAGCAAATTTCTGCCAATCTCCTTTTAGTAGCGTAAACGCTGCTTGCTTTTGTGAATTGTATAAAATAATTTTATCAGAAGATACTTCTATTAAGTTATTTAAACTCCCGTGATAATTCAGGTAGCTTTCATATCTGTTTTTTATCTGAGTATAGTTTTGAGAAATCCCAAAAAACGCTACAAAGAAAAAAGAAAATGTAAAAATAAAACGCATAACTAAAGGTAAATTATCTATGAGTTGGATTGCTGCGTAAAAAAAATAGTTTCTAACACAAAAGCGTTAAACATTTTGTAAACTTGTAAGGTGATCGGTAAGGTTTTAAATAAGATAAAAAACAATAAAGGCTTTGTAGTAATCAATGCATTGTTTTTTGTGTTATACTCCCTTATTTGTTTTGTAAATCATTATAATTTTAGAACTTATGCGCTTGATTTGGGCATTTATACCCGCGCCGTATATGATTATGCTCATTTTCATTTTAATTATTGCGAGATTTTTAAGCCACAGTCAGAAAACATTTTAGGCGATCATTTTGATTTAACACTTATGTTTTTCTCACCTTTATATTGGGTTTTTGGAAATGTTACTTTACTTGTTGTACAAATTGTTGCCATACATTTTGGTGCTTTTGGTTTTTATAAACTGGCTCAATCAAATAATCTTTCTAAAAAAATAGCCTTATGGGTAAGCGTTGTTTTTTTATCTTCTTTCGGCGTTTTTTCTGCTGTAGCTTTCGATTACCACAGTAATGTGGTTGCGGCTTGCTTTTTGCCATGGTTTGTGTTGTTTTTTAAACAAGAAAAATATTTAAAATCTACCATCATTTTTGTACTCATTTTAGTCGCTAAAGAAAACATGGCTTTATGGCTTTTTTTTATTTGTACAGCCCTATTATTTATGGAGAAAGGCAAATCAAAAAGAAAAGCTGCCATAATTTTTTCTTTTTTCTCTCTTCTGTATTTTTATGTCATTATATTTTTTATAATGCCTGCTTTATCACTTTGCAAAAGCTATAATCATTTCGAGTTTCATGCTTTAGGAAATAGTTTTAAGGAAGTTTTTTTTACCATTATTCAGCATCCTTTACAGGCAATTTCTTTATTATTTGAGAATAATACATTAAAGGATGGCTTAAATTACATAAAGACTGAAACATGGCTTTTTTGGCTAATCTCTGGTGGTTTTTTAATTTTTTACCGACCAATTTTTTTATGGATGCTTATCCCAATTATGATGCAAAAAATGTATCATGATGATTATGTTAAGTGGAGTATTAGCGGACAATATAATATTGAGTTTGCCCCACTTGCTGCATGGTGTTTAATTGAAGTGGTAAAAAGCATTAAAAATGATAGGAAACAAATATGGGTAACATCTGTTACAGCTATTTTATGTTTTACGGCTACTATTCGCTTGTGTGATAATACGGTTTCTTTTGTAGATAAAGCACGCATAAGATTTTACCAGAAAAGCCACTACCAAAGTGATTTTAATATAAAAGAAGTTTACGCTGTAATGAATAAAATCCCTAAAGATGCTATTGTTAGTGCAGAAGGTATGTTTGTACCTCATCTTATCGACAGAAAAACGGTTTATTTATATCCTATTGTAAAAAATGCTCAATATATTTTGTTGTCAGATGATATCCATTCATATCCATTAGATATAAAAAATATGTTAAAACAAATAGATAGCCTTTGTTTGTCGCCTAAATGGCATCATTCACCGTTAAATAATCATCTTTATTTGTTTGAAATAATTGAAAAACATTAAATTAGCCCCAAATCAAACTACTATGAAAAAAATTCTTTTTCTTATTTTAACATTAAATATTACCAGCGCTATATTTGCCCAACAAGGTAAGGATGGAACGCCAAGTATTACAACAACAACTGTTGTAAATATATATACCCCACTTACAGCTAATGCAAGTATAGGCGCTACTTCTGTAACCGTTGCAAGTGCAACAGGTTTTTTTGCTGGAGATTTGATTTACATTGTACAAATGCAGGGAGCAAATGTAAAGGCAACTGTTTACCAATTTGGAAATCCTAATGATGCCACCCCAAATGATACTAGTTTTGGGAAAATTACAGCTTATAACGGCGCAGGCAATAATCAGTTTGCTGAAGTAAATTCAGTTTCAGGAAATGTAATTACACTTAATTGTGCTTTAACTGATAGTTTTGGTGTAAACGGAAAAACACAAATAATTAGGGTGCCTCGTTACGTATCATTAACCTTGTCTGGCGCAGGACAAATAACTTGTGCAGCATGGAGCGGATCTACCGGAGGCATTGCTGTTGTTGAAGTACAGGGTAATACAATTATTAATGGCACATCTGTTGATGTGTCTGCAAAAGGGTTTAGAGGTGGGTCAGTTTTTAATGCACAACCAAACTTAGGTGCAACAAATCAGGGTTCTAACTTTGGTACTTCAAGTGGAAATAATGGTGCCCATAAAGGAGAAAGTATCGCAGGCGATACTAATATTTATAAACAAATTAATTATGTAAATTTTTATTCCAATTCTCCTTTAACTATCTGTAAGGGAAATGTAGCGAACGGCGGCGGCGGCGGTAATGCTAATAACTGTGGCGGCGGCGGCGGTTCTAATGGCGGCGTTGTAAGTCAGTGGAACGGAATGGGTAATGCTGATAATTCTACCGCTAACAATATTAGTTCTTGGTCGCAAGAATTGGTTGCACCAGGTTTAAACGGCTCATTTAGACCAACTACTTCTTCAGGAGGCGGAAGAGGTGGGTATGCGTTTTCGGGAAATAATGCGGATCCAACAACCAATGGACCAAATAACAATGGAGTTTGGGCTGGAGATAGCAGACATAATGATGGTGGTTGGGGCGGAACGCCTTTAGATTATACTACTGGTAAATTATTTTTAGGCGGCGGCGGCGGCGGCGGCGATAGTAATGATGGAAATGGCACAGCTGGTGGCCATGGTGGCGGCATGTTCTATCTTTTAAGTTATGGAACAGTAAGTGGCGCAGGTCAGATTTTGGCTAACGGCGAAACAGCTATTAATACAGATTGGAATACTAGTTTTGGTAAAGTTGGTGATGATGGTGCCGGCGGTGGCGGCGGTGGCGGTACGGTTATTATTAACTCTACAGGTAATATCTCATTAACTAATACACTTGCTATTTCAGCACAAGGTGGTGTGGGTGGAAGTTTTAAACGCCATGGCTTATCTAACAACCAAGTTTTTGGTCCAGGTGGTGGTGGTGGTGGTGGTTATGTTTTAACTACTAATGCAGTTGCCAATACAAATGTAGGTGGCGGTGCAAATGGTATTGTTGTAAATGGTGGTGGAGATAATACAAAAATTTCTCTAAAATTCCCACCAAATGGAGCAACATTGGGCGGAGTAGGTACAACTACTACTTCAACAGCTCCGTTTTATTTAACTGCAACCAATTATACCACTTGTGCATCAAGTGCTGTTTCTTTATCGGTTACGGTTAATGGCACAACGCCAAGTGGTTTATCGGTTATGTGGTACACGGTTGCTACAGGCGGTACATCAGTTTATAGTGGTAATCCGTATGCTATAACTGCCCCAGCAACTGCAGGAACTTATACGTATTATGCAGGTACTTGTCCGGGTACATATCGTATTCCAATTATTTTAACTGTTAATTCGGCGGGGGCGCCAACCCTTAGTATTAGCGCAACAAATACAAGCGTTTGTACAGGTGCACCCGTTACACTTACGGTTAGTGGCGCAATGTCTTACACATGGGGTGCTAACGCAGGTAGCGCAACTACAAATACTGTTTCAGTATCGCCGGCGGGTAATACAACTTATACGGTTACAGGCGTTACAACAGGTGCTTGCGCGGGTACAGCTACAGCCAGTATAAATATTAATACAACATCGCCTCCAACGATAACAATTACGCCAACAAGTTATACTTTATGTTCGGGTGCAACGGCAACACTTACAGCAAGTAGTAGCGCATCCTCTTATACATGGAGTAGCAACGCAGGTAGCGTTATTACAAGTACAGTAGCTGTTTCTCCAACAAGCAACACTACATATACGGTTACAGGTGGAAGCGGAACATGCATATCTACACAAACAGTTGCTATAAATGTTACAACAACTCCAACAATCAGCATATCTCCAACAAATACATATATATGCAATGGAACAAGTGCAGTATTTACAGCGAGTGCTGCAACCTCATATTCTTGGAGTACAGGCGCCACTACAAGCACTATTTCTGTTTCTCCAACAAGCAATACAACTTATACAGCAATTGGTTTTAACGGGACTTGTAAGGACACCAAAACTGTTTTTGTAAAAGTTGATAATGGGATAAAAAAGGCAGACTCTACACTAACATCGGCATCATGTGGACAAGCAAACGGAGATTATGTTTTAAATTCTATAACCGGAGGTATTTCTCCTTATCAAATTAATTTTAACGGAACAGGGTTTACGGCTGTATCGGCATTCTCTTATTCAGTAAATAATATTGCAGGAAATATTTATCCTATTGTTTTAAAAGATAGTTTAGGTTGTACTTATACTACATCGGTAACTATTGGAAACACATCTGGTATTACCAAGGTAGATTCAACTATACAAAATGCAAATTGTGTGCCTGCTAATAGCGGACAAATAACCATTAATTTGGTTGTGGGCGGAACGGCTCCTTATCAAATAAATATAAACGGAGGCACTTTTAGTCCGATTGCTACCTTTCCATACACATTCAATAACCTTGTAGCAGGTACTTATACTGTGCTTGTAAAAGATGGTACAAATTGTCCGCACACATCGTTTATTACAGTTGGCAGCAGCACAGGAGTTACTTCAGCAAGTGTTACGCCAGTTTCTGATACATGTAATCGCCATGTAGGTGAAATTGATGTTACGCAAATTATTGGTGGAGTACCTCCATACAGCATTGCTTTAAATAACAGTAGCTATCAAACAGCAAGTACATTTACCGCATTAGCTGCATCAACAACAGATACTATTAAAATAAAAGATGCTAATGGATGTATTTTTGTTGCACCAAGCGTAACAGTTACTAATACCGGTGTTGCAACTACACCAACTATAACTGCTATTGGAACAGCAACTGTTTGTCAAGGTAACAGTATAACATTAACCTCAAGTAGCGCAACTTCTTATACCTGGAGCACGGGCGCTAATACGCAAACTATAAGTGTTAGTTCAGGAACAACGTATTCAGTAACTACCACTTCTGCTAATGGATGTTTGGCAAATTCTAACATCATTAATGTTACGTTTAATGCTAATCCTAATGCGCCGGTTGTAAATGATACTATCATAAACGAATGTAGTGTGCAACAAATACATTTTAATCACGCAACCGGGACTTCAGTTATACAAAATTCAGCAGGGCAAATACAATCGTTACCATTTACACCAACAGTATCTGGCACATACACCGCTTATGATACTGCAAATGGATGCCAAAGTGCCGTAAAAAATATTACAGTAAATATTACCGCTACACCAACTGTAGCGCCAACAACAACTACTACGTTGCAATATTGTATTGGCACGCAGGCAAGTGCTTTAACAGCAACAACTACAGTAAGTGGCGCAAGTTTAGTTTGGCAAGATGCTAATCATAATACCATAATTACACCACCAAACCCAACACCCACAACTAGTAATTTGGGTACAACAACATATTATGTTTATCAAACAGTTGGTACCTGCTCCAGTCCTACGGCTGCAATTGTGGTAACGGTAGTGTCAAAACCAAATCCTAATTTTATGGCAAATCCAGCAACAGATATTTCGGTTGGACAAGCCATTGCATTTACGCCTATACAAACATCAACGGTTAGCGGCACTTATACCTATGCTTGGGATTTTGGCGATGCAACAAACCCTACAGCAGGCTCTACATCAACAACACCTTCTTATACCTATAATACGGCCGGTTTTTATTGTCCGAAATTGATTATAACAAACACACAAACCGGTTGTTATGAATCTACTACTATTTGTTTGGACGTTTTAGCTAATATAACTATGGTAATACCCAACATATTTTCGCCTAACGGAGATGGTATAAATGATGTGTTTTCTTTAAAGGCAAATGGATTTACCAACCTTACTTGCGATATTTTTGATCGTTGGGGATTGAAACTATATACGTTTAATGATGCAAGCGGTTATTGGGATGGAGCTAAAGCTGTTGATGGAACTTACTTCTATGTAATACAATCTACAGATGTAAAAGGCGAAGACCACAAGTATAACGGGTTTATACAATTGATTAAATAAGAGTTTAATAAAGTGTGATGCTTGCGTTAGGGATTGAAACGAAAATCCTTTTTTACGTACTCGTAAAAAGATTGAAGTGTAAAGCCCGACGGCAAAGAATATTTTTCGATTTGATATAAATTATAATTTGCCGTAACGCCCAAAAAATAAAATATGATTTTAATTGCGGATAGCGGAAGCACAAAAACCACTTGGGTTTTATTAAACGACAAAAAACAAGTTGCCGAATGTACTACGCAAGGGTTTAGTCCGTCGTTTCAAAACGCTGAAACGATAGCAAACATAATGCTTGCAGAGCTTGATAAAGAAATTTTACAAAAACAAAAAAATAAAACACTACAAATTTTTTATTACGGAACAGGCTGCTCGACAGTAGAAAAAAAACAGACAGTAAGTAATGCGTTGGCATCTATTTTTAGCGAAGCTACGATAACTATTAACCACGATTTATTGGCGAGTGCGCTTGCCTTATGCGGAAACAAACCAGGCATTGCCTGCATTTTAGGGACAGGTAGCAACAGTTGTTATTTTGATGGGAGAGGAATTAAAGAAAATGTAATGTCGTTAGGTTATTTATTTGGAGATCATGGAAGTGGCGCCCACC
>JBDTJJ010000162.1:0-3436 GCA_039935895.1 Bacteroidia bacterium
ACGTTTCATTTGCATTGTGCGCAAAGGGTAAATTCAATTCGGTTTTCATGCGTTTTACATGTGTTAACGAATTTTTATCGGCCATTGTTTTTACAAATGCACCATCTTTTAAAAAGCTTTTATCGCAAATAACAGCAGCGGTAAAAAACTGTTGTTTAAAAGCCACCCATTTTACAGCTGCATCGGCAATACTTTTTTCATCGTCTTTTCCAGGGTTGATGTTGTCGGCATCATCATCCATAAATCTCCAATAAATGGTAGAGTTTTGTTTTTCTTTTTCAATGTGTTCTTCTTGCGATGGCGTTAACATATTCCAGTTAAACGTAATTTCATCTGCATTTTGCGAAACAATATTTTGCATGCCCACCATTTTAACTTGGTAGCTTAATATGTACGCATCGTTTTTTAAGGTATAGATATACTCAATATAACTGGCAGGGTTTGCCGTTGGTAAACGCAGACTAATTACTTGTTCATCGGCCGATTTTTTTACTTCGCTTGCCGAAAAATACAAGCTATCTGTATGAACCTGCAACGTGTTGTTATACGCTAAAAATACCAACGATTGCGAAGATGAATCTGCATTATTAAATAACTCAACCTTTGTTTTTTTATCCGGACGAGTATATTCTTTCAATTCAACCGAAGCCACGTTTCCGCCTTTAGATTGAAGCACCACTTTTATTTTACTGTTTTCTAAAATAATTTGTTTGTTCTCGCCTTTGGCAGCAACCGAAAAATCTTTATACGTGCTTTTTAAACTTACCTCAGCAACCGAATCTTTATTGATATGTACTTGTGCCGTATCTACTTCTTTAACCGAAGCTACGGCAGCTTGCGCCTCTGTTTTAGAACGATCTAAGGCATCAACGCTTCGTAAAGAATCTTGCGTTTGTTTTTGCTTTTTTATATCAGCTTCAGAAGGCTTGTTCCACATAAGCCAACCTATTAAAATACCGCCTATAAGTAACAATCCTAAAAGAGAATTCCTGTCCATGGTTTAAAAATTAAAGGCGCAAATATATACATTACAATTTGTATATCGAAAACCTTTACTGTATTACAAACCTTATACTAATACCCGCATTGGTGGTTTGTGTAGGGAAGGAAGTGGATATAACGGGCTTATTAATTGTTCTGTCGTAATAAATACGCAAATTTATATTTTGTGTAAGCGAGTAGGTAAGCGATACTTTTAAAGTAATAATATTTTGCCCGCTGCTTACCTGATTTGATTGGGTAGGAACAATTGTGGTTGTTCCGTTAGGATTAGTGGCTACATTATCTATGGCCCTGCGTAGTATGGTTTGAGACTCTCTGAACGACAAGGTAACTGTTGATAGTAAATCACTTTTCAGCGCCTTGCCCCTAATCTTTATACGCTTTATTTCTAACTGAGGTACGGTGTAGTTTGCACCAAAATTATACTCGCTGCTGTGCAATTCCATAATTTGCGGCACGTTAGACGCCAAGGTGACCGATCTGTCTCTCTTTATTTCAAAATTAGCGCCAAGCCCTTTCATTTTTCCTTTATCTATAAACATTACGTTTACTTTTATTAATGGAGAAAACGACTCGGATATGCTTACAGAATTTATTACATATTGCGATATAAAATTAGAGCTTGAATGCGCTGTATCTACTGCGCGAGCCGAACCATCCTTTACATAAGCTTGGTTATTGGTATAAGTACCATAATTTAGTGTGGAGTGATAGCCATGCGTAAGCACTATTGATTTGAATAATTTTTTTACTGCCGCCAATTTTCCAAAACCATCGTAGGTTATATTCCAGCCTGGTAAAGGCAAACGCGAAAATGGATTTTTACTTGGGGTGGAAGCTACTTTATGGTTTGTATAAGCGCGCACAAACGAATTAATAACTACATCTTGTTGGTTTAGATCGTAACCATTTCTAGTGCCATTTTCTCCTGTTTTACCACTAAGAATATAATCCGGGTTATTATTCGCATCAGATAACTTTATAGAGTACTGATTTCTTAATTGCAAGTAATTGCCAAAAACAGCATTGTTATTAGTACCTGGGTCATTTTTTGCAAAGGCTGTACCAATGGTTATAATAGATACACTGTAATTACCACCAAAGGTTGGTGTAAAGTGGTTATAACCATAGTTATGAGCCGCATCTTTAGGAGCCAAATCATCATACCCAATAAAATAACTTTCGGTTTGTCCGTGGGTCATATTACCCGCTAAAGTAATTTTTAAACTTTTTATAGGTTCTATATTGGCCGAGTAGTTTAGTGTTTGTGTTTTGGTATGTAAATATTGTGTAGAAAAATTTTGCCTTTGTACTAACCAACCATGTTTTTGAGCATCATATACAATACTACCCGGTTGGGCGGTAAGTGCATCATTATAGCCATTGTTAAAACTTGGCATTTTACCTTGGTTGCCACCAAAAACAAAACCTAAGCCGGGCGCGCCAAACTGGCTATTGCCTGCGCCGTTTATGCCAATTGCATTGTTGCCGTTGGTTGACATACCCAACACGCTTGAAGATGGCGCAAAGCCTGGTAGGGTAGTACCTTGCGTAATGTTATAATTACCCGAAATTTGTTTAACCGTCATTAATACACGCGCTAAATGTTCAAATATTTCTAAAGGATTAGATTCTTTTTTAGCTGAATCGGGCTTGGCGGTGGTAGTAGTAGAAGTAGTAGGTGCAATAGGACTTTTAGGTTGTTGACCCGGTAAAAGTGCGTTTGCTTTAGGGTTTTTGCCGGCATCTTTTTTCTTGTCGTCTTTCTTTTTATCGTCTTTTTTAGGCTTTGGTAAATTTTGATTTACTCGTTTTAAATACGGTATTTTGTTATACAAACTAACCATGTTTAACTGTGTAGTGTAGCCTTGTGTTTGCGTGTTTTGTATGGTGTTGCCAATAGTATCTATCGAAAACGGACTGCGTATCCATTGGTAATTGCCCGAGTATTTTACAGCTGCCTGTGTTATAAAATCTAAAGCCGGTATTTTATTTAAAGGAAGTAAAATATTTACGTTGGTTGTTTGCTGATACGCGGTATTTGCGCCTCCTTTTTGAAATAGATTTTTGTTTACGATTGCTTTGTCGCCGCTGGTTATATTTCTTCCCTGATTAAATGGATCTTCTAAAACCCTGCCTTGGTTGGTGGCTGTAAAATCTACTTTAATGTTTTTGGTTAAATCCCAACGGGTAGAATAGTTACGCGTTAGATTAAATGTTTTATTGTATTGGGTTTGTGTAAAATCTTCGTTACCTACCTCGGCGGTAATATCTCGCGCCCTGGTTTCCATATATGTACGTATAATGGCATTACTAAAGCTATACTGGCTAGGTAGTGGTTTAATATTGATGTCTTTTATAATAGCCAGCCACGGGCTTGTAAATATATTTGCTTTTGATTTTTTAAATGGCTCAAAACTCTTTAATTGTAATT
>JBDTJJ010000163.1:0-2891 GCA_039935895.1 Bacteroidia bacterium
AATTTACAAAGCGTATCACATGTGCTCACGTATGGATGAAGAGCATCATACTGTTGATATTATGTCGGATATTTTATCGAGAGGAAATTCATCTCGTTTGTATAAAGAATTGGTAAAAGACAAAAAACTTTTCTCTGATTTAAACGCGTATGTAATGGGCGATTTTGATAATGGATTGTTTGTCATTTCGGGAAAACTAAGCGACGGTGTAAGCGTTGAACAAGCCGAACAAGGTATTGAAGTTGAATTGCAAAAAATAAAAACAGAAACAATTCCTGTTGATGAATTACAGAAATGTAAAAATAAAACAGAATCGACTATTATTTTTTCGGAAGCAGATGTGTTGAACAAGGCTACAAACCTTGCCATATCAGAGCTTTTAGGAAATGCTAATTTAATTAACGAAGAAGCCGAAAAGTATCAACAAGTAACTGCCGAAGGAATTAAAAAAGTAGCCAATAAAATTTTACAAAAAACAAATTGCTCAACGCTTTATTATTTAAAGGAGATAATTTAATGCAGTTAATATCTTACTTAGAAACAAATTTTAACAAGCTATTTTGGCTTATATGTGCAATTGTATTTGTTTTAATTGCCATGCGCGCATTTTTTATTCCCTTTAGTCATGATGAAACACTTACGTTCTTTAGCTATATACAAACAAATGATTACCTGCCTTATAAAGCGCACATCGATGCAAATAATCATATTCTAAATAGTTGTCTAGCAAACTTATGTTACCAAATAGCGGGGTCTCATCCTTTTGTTTTACGTGTTCCAAATGTGTTGGCTTTTATATTGTTATGCATAGGTATTTTTAAACATTTTAAATACTTAAAAACAATATACTCAAAAATTATACTGGTTACTTTTTTTATACTTACGCTTAATTTTCTCGACTTTTTTGAGCTATGCCGTGGATATGGTTTATCCTTTGGATTTATTGTTTTGGGTTTAGCCTATTTAATGGATTATTTTTCTTCAAAAAAAACTAAATACTTCGCTCTTTTTTTACTTTGCTTTCAATTAGCCCTAGCTGCCAACCTTATTATATTAGCGCTTTTAAGCATTTTAATTGTTTTGATTTTAATTTTTCAGTTCAAAAACAAATTGCTTATCAACTTTCTTACGATTGGCATTTATGCAATTAATATTAGTGTTTTAATTTTTTGGGTAAAATTTTCTTTCTTTTATAAAGAACATAACGCCTTTTATACCGGAGCTGGCGATAGTTATTGGGACGTAACATTTAAATCATTAATGCTCCTTTTCTTTTGGACTGATAGGTTATGGATGCAAATAAGCATTATCTGTTTATTTTTAGCTCTGTTTATTTTTCTTATCAAGAATTTTTTTCAACGTCCTGTTTCAATTAACAAAATATTTACCCCTCAACTATTTTATATAATTACGTTGGTTATAGTTATTGTAGCATTTTATTTGCAAAAAAAAATATTACAAGTAAACTTTCCCGAAAACAGGACCGCTGTTTTTTATTATTTGCTTTTTGTTTTGGGTATTGCTTTTGCAATAGATACAATTTCACCTAAAATTGCCAGTAAAATTTCATTATTATTATTAATTCCTTCTTGCGTGTTTTTTATCGTAACGTATAATCTTTATAATTTTTCGTTTTGGTTTTATAACACAATTCCAAAATCATTTTACTATACCATAAAAAGTGAAGCCCAGAAGAATAATGAGGAAGTAAGCGTTGGAGGAAATCTTTGGAAAGGAAGTTCGTATACTTTTTTAAATTATCGTGATGGCTCAACTTTAAACAATATTAATTCCATATATCAGATGACCATGAATTGTGATTATTATATAGCCATGAAAAATGAAAAAACATACTATAAATATTTTTATGATGAAATTGCGTCTGAAGACACATGGAACATGGTATTATTAAAACGTAAAGAAAAAATAGAAAGGCATCAAATATATAAAGCCATGGATGCTCCAAAAAACCTTAGTGGTGATGGTGAGTTTTTTAATCTTTTTTCTATAAAAGACTCTACGTTAGGTGGCAAAAACTGTATAGAGGCCTCAATAGAAGTTAAATTCAATAATGTACCCGTTCCTGCTTGCGCTAATATAGTACTGCAGATAAACACAAACAAAGACGAGGTAATATGTTACAAAACAGTACTTGTAAATTGGCTAGGCGACGATTTAAACAAAAAAATAAAAAAAATAAAACTAATCTCAAGCAAATTGCCTGCAAACACTAATTACATAGCTGTTTATCTTTGGAATCCAAAACGTAATAAAATGGACTTTACAATGAGTGAAACAAAAATATTTGAATTAAAAGGTAAGGGAGTTGGTTTTATGATTCCTGATTCTTATTACAAATATTTAGAAACAATAAATTCAACCCCATTTTAATTTAATATTATGATAGACCGCAAACAAGCACCTCAATTTAAAACCATAGATAACATTGCTATTCAGCATGCGCAAAATTTTACGCTTGATAACGGCCTACAAGTTTATACGGTTGATGCCGGCAGCCAAGATTTAACGCGCATAGAATTTATTTTTAAAGCTGGCATGTATTATCAAGATGCACCTTTGGTAGCATCTGCTGCTGGCGCGCTTATAGAAAACGGAACGGCTAAATATTCTGCCAATCAAATTTCGGATAGCATTGATTTTTATGGTTCGTTTTTTGAAACATCTGTTAGTCAAGATTATTCTTCACTTGCCTTATTTTCTTTAAACAAACATTTAGAAAGCACCTTGGTTTTTGTAGAAGAATTAATTAAAAATGCAACCTATCCGCAAGAAGAAATTGACACCTATCTAATCAACAAAAAACAAAAGTTTTTAGTCAACTCGCAAAAAGTTGATATGCTTGCACGCCGTATTTACAGCGAGTTATTGTT
>JBDTJJ010000164.1:0-3395 GCA_039935895.1 Bacteroidia bacterium
CATCAACTGCACTTATATTATTGTAGGCATAATCGCCGTTCCAAAGCGAGTAATAAAAAGTAGCATCACTAATATAAGTAATAGCATCTTTCCATAAATTAATATCCTTGTCGGTAAAAAAAGCCCATGTTGTAACTGTTTTTTTTGTGTGTGGAAGTTTCATTTCTCCACGTAAAACATTGTATCTTTTATCGGCAAACCAAGCAAAATCGTGTACGTTATCTTGTTTAAAACGAACGGTTTTTAGAACTGAATCAGATTTTGGAAATGACAAGTTGCTTTTAAAATTTGAAGAATCTATCAGTTTAATTTTACGCTCGGTTGTCGCAATTTTTTCACGAAGAAAGTTTTCTTCATCTTCATTGTCAAATCTATCTCCGGTAGCGTTAAGCACATAATTTTTTGGAAGCGTTATACTAACATCAAAACTTCCAAACTCCGAATAAAATTCGCCTTGGTCTAAGTAAGGCATCGGGTTCCAACCATTAGCATCATAAACGGCTGGTTTTGGATACCATTGCGAAATGTAATATGCTTGGTTAATATGACCTAAACGCGAAAAAAGCGCGGAAGGGATTTTGACTTTAAAAGGTGTGGTAATTGTTGTGCTTTTTAAAGGAAGCAGTGGTTGCGATAAATAAACCTTACAAATATCTTCATTGTTTTTATCGTACTCTATTTTTAAAGCTGTGGTATCTTCTTTAAAATTTAGGCTGTCGATGTAGCCTCTATCGACATCTTTTGCAAAGTACAAACTGCGATTTCCGTGTTGTAGCATCTGTGAAACCAAAGCTGTATTGTTATCTTTATACGCATTTGGCCATAAATGGAAATAAATAAAAGTGAGTGTATCTAACGAATTATTGGTGTAAACAATACTTTCTTCAGCGCTTAGTTCGTGTTTTATATCATTAAGTTTTACGTTAATAGTATAATCTACCTTTTGTTGAAAGTAAGTTTTTTGTGAAAAAGCAATTTGGGTAATAAATAAAAGGAACAGAAATTTCTTCATGCCGTAAAGATGAGAAATTTTAACGAAAATTATAAACTACTTGAGAGATAAAAGCTACTTACCTGGCAACAACTAAGCGGTTTGTTTTAACCACTTTAGAACCAACTGTTACCGAATAAAAATACATACCTTCTTCTAGTGAAGAAATATCTATTTTAGTGTTATTGCTGTATGTTTCTAACGGAGTTGTTTTAACCAAAGTGCCAAGCATGTTGTAAATTTTAATAGTAGCCGGTTGGTTACTATTCTTTAAATCGTAAGATAAAGAAACGTTGTTACTTGCCGGGTTTGGCGCAATGTTAGATACGTTGTAGTTTGTTACATTTTGCTTAATGCCTGCTGCAGCTGCAATAATATGATATGTAATAATAATATTAACCGAATCGTTTGCGTTTAAAGAATTAAATAAGGTATAAGAAGCTTTTGCATCATTTCCTACTCCTCCAAAATCCGTAAAATCAAGTAAAAGACCACTTGCGGTTAATGTACCATTGGCTGGTATTGGGTTATTACTGGTTAATGCTTGACCCGCACTATGACATTGTGTTCCAATACAATATTGTATTACATCAGAGCTAGGATTAGCAATTACTATGCTTTTACCCTGAAAGTTTATTGACGAATTAGTAGTGTTTTTAACGTAAAACAACCTTGAATCTGATGAATCTGCATCTATATTTATGGTATAACTTGCATGGGCAACAGTTGGTGTTCCGCCTGTTGTATCCAAAATTTGGATGCTTTGAGATTTAGCTGAAAAAAATCCAACGGTTACTATGGCGAATGAAAGTAAATATTTTTTCATGAGATTTATTACTTAAAGTTAGTGTTTGTAAAGATACTAATTCTTCTTTTAACAAAACATTATTTAACATTTCACTTAAAAGCTACTTGAAATTTATTTAGCGATAATTTTTAGTCCTCGTTCATAATGGTTTCATAGGGCAAATTATTTAGCATGCAATGTATCCATCCGGTAAAATTAAACAGATGAAATACCAGTACGGCATCTGTATTTTTCTTTAAAGCACTTAGGTTATGATAGGTATCTTGCCAAATTTTATTTTTTGTTCGGATATTGGGTAGCGTACTAATTTTTTTTAATGCTGTAATAACCTCTTGTTCAAAGGCATAATACTGCATGTTTTTAAGCATATAACGATAGGTGTTGCGCAAAGAAAATAAGAGCAAATCAGATTTATTAAGTTCAAAATAAATAATGAGTTTATAAACGCGTATTACACTTAAATAATCTTTTAAAAATTGCGAAGATTGAATGTCATCGCAAAGGTTAATTAGCTCTAATGCCTTACGAAAATCCTTGTTTATAAAATAATTGACAGATAGATTGAAAGCAGATTGGAGAAAGAAAAATTTAGTAAAATATTCTCTTTGTGTTTTAATATAGTTGCCTATTAATTTTAATTTTTCTGTGCGATCTGGATCATTAGGGTGGTGCTTACAATATAAACCTTCATAATTTACATAAGATTGCATGATAGCTCTGTAGTGCCTTTTGTTGCGAGGTTTGATGGACACTAATTTATCAAGCACTTCGCGTATTTTAGTAAAATTATGTGTTTTTGAATTGGTAAACATAAGGTTGTGTATGGCAGAGGCGTATTCAATATAATTATCTAGCGGATTAGGATTAATAGTTTCAAATTCTTCAACCGATTTACTGTAGTAGGCTGCAGCTTTTGAGTTATTTCTTAATTGCTGATTATAGTATGCTGCAATAACATAAAACCTACTTCGTGCCGCAAAACTATTAATACCTTCTTCTTCATTTGTCTCTATATAATCAGCAAATGTATGTTTGAGTTCGTTTATAGATTCCTCACCTCTCATTAATGAGTTATTTTTTAATGCAAATAACCTTCTTCGCATCATGTAAACTTTTGTGGCATGATCTTGTTCAATAATTTTTACATCATTTTTAAACTCAAGGTCGTATGCGTTAGCAAAATATTCGTAATATTTTTCATTTCCAATGGTTGATTCATGATGATAAATACGCTCATCAACCAAAAGTTTAAAAATGTAAAGCTCTTTCTTTTCTACAAAAGTTTTGGCTTTATGCAATATACGGAGGGCATGTAGTGTAAGCGATTTTTCGGCCAAAGTATCCGCTACCAACAGCATATTCATAATTTCTTTTTGGCTGGTTAATGTGCTGTTTTGCGCAACAAAATTAAGCACTTGCTTATGTAAGTAATGCTTAACGCGTTCAAAATTATTTAGTTTAGATAGTTGCTTTATATCTTCATCATTTTTATTTTCGTGTTTTAAATAAAGTTTAAATAGTTGTATATATTCGGGTATAGAATTTCCTCTAAAGGATGATAGAAACTGCTTTTGTTCAAGCTTACTAAGTGCAAAT
>JBDTJJ010000165.1:0-11555 GCA_039935895.1 Bacteroidia bacterium
TCAAGCAAATTGATCGTTATGCGCAGTTGGTAAACGATTATTTAAAAGATAAACGCGAGTTGTTTGATAAGCTTCCAGATTTTACACAAAAGAAAGAAGAGCTTGTAAAACAAATGAATTCGCTTGCGGCAAATTTGGAAGAATCTAACCGCAAGTACAATTTAAAGCGCATGGATATCAACAAAGAAAAACGTGCCTTTGAAGAAGAATTAATTGAGTTTAATAATGGTATAAGTTACTTCTCTAAAAACTTTAGAGAAACGCCCGTGTATAATAAATATGCCGAAATTATTGAACGTGCAGAACCTAAGAAAACCAATTATAGCGTAATGGATTTGTGTACGCAGTTACTTAAAAACGATTCGCATTTTAATGAAGAGTATGGTGCGTTTCAACGTTATGTAAATGAATTTAGCGGTAAGTTCCGTTTAGAAAATCACTTTGGCTTTATGATTCGTAATGATGCTACACAAGCAGAATACGAGCGTTTTGCGCAATACTTGACCAACTTTGTACACGAAAATAAAATTGAACTTTCGGTTGCAGAAACCGCAACACAAATTTCTTTGGTTACAGATTCTATCGCTACTAAAGTAAAAGAGTTAAGCAATCAGCAACATAAAATTCAGCACATTATTACTTTAATTGCTGAAGATTTTAAGAAAGCAGAATTTGAAGAAAGTAAACTAATTGAGTTTATTAAAATCAAGTTAGAAGAGAGTGATAATAAAGTTTATAAACTACTTAAAAAAATTGAAGAGTTTAAAGATGAACACGGACATTTTTATGGAGAAGGATTATTCAACACCGATTTTGCAACCGGTAAAAACCGCGACATTAATCAGCGTGCCGTTAAATTGCTTGAAAGCCTGCGCCACGCCATTAAAGAACAAGAGCAAGAAGAAATTCGCTTACAAGATTTGTTTGAGTTGAAATTCAACATTAAAGAAGGTGTAAACGAAACCGGCTGGACACATAAAATCGATAGCATTGGTTCTACCGGAACAGATATTTTGGTAAAAGCAATTATCTACATCACGCTGTTACACGTATTTATAAAAGAGTCGTCTCACCGCAGTAGCAAAGACTTTAAAGTACATTGCATCATTGATGAAGTTGGTCAAATTTCTGCCCATTACTTAAAAGAGCTATTGAAATTTGCGAAGAACAGAAACATTATGATGATTAACGGTTTACCAAACAAGAGTGGTTTGGAAAGTCACTATCGTTACACGTATCAGTTCCGCAGAGAAGAAGACAACTCTGTGCGCATCTTCCCAAGCATTGTTACAGAGGTAGAAGCGTAATTTTCTATTTCTTACAATTAGTTTTTTAGGTAGTTACCGAACTATTACTTAGAAACAGGAGTTGCTGTTTTTTTACTAATCTCCTCTTTCATTTTTTTAATATATTCCATATCCCAAGAGAAACTGGTGTTATTTATCATACAAGCCTTGGCAACCGGGGTGTTGAAAGCAGTATAATCTGTACCTGCTTTTTTGAGTATCATATCAATATCTCCATTTAAAGAAACCTCTACCTGCCCTGTTTTAAAAGCACCAAATGTATTTACATTTATTTTTTTTGTTACGTAGTTTTTACTACTAACTGATATAATATATTCTTCTTCCGTTTGTGGCAATGTAAAAGAAATATACCCACTTGTATCAGGTTTGATAATAGTATCTATGGTAATTGATTTTATCGCAACATCAAATAAAATTGGTTTATGCGAAACCTCATCGCTTACATTTAAACTCATAAAAATAGATGGATTTACAAATGTAATTTCCTGAAAAAAATGCTCGGCAATATTTGAATAAATATTTTGTTTGCTGCCTATCACACCAATTAAATATAGGTTTTTTCGGTTCAAAATTATTTTATATCGCCCATTTATCCCACTCGAAACATTAAACTCGGCTTCTTTAGCTGCTAATTTTTTATAGACAATATCTTTTTCAATAATTTTTTTCCAACCTTTTGCACCGCCCAATTTAGTTATGATTGCATTATATAAAACGGACGGGCTTTTAGTTGCATTACTATCCTGAAGGTTAAGAATACTAACCATATAATATAATTGTATTAAAGCAGAATCTTCTAAAGTATAATTTAAAGTGGTAATTGTTTCTGAGTTCTTTTTAATGTCGTAAGAAGGAGCGTCAGGAAAACTCATATCAATTAATAACGAATCATTTTCGTAAACAGCCCAATCTCGCTTATCATCTATGTTTACAAGTTGAGGCGTATATTTACTAAAAACAGGTGTAACCTCATAGCCTTGTTTTTTTAACGCATTAATCAACCCTGTTTCCCCTGGTAAATGAAGCGCGCCAACAGCGCAAAAAACCGATTGCTTTTTTAAATAAGGAACTAGCCTCTCAACAAATTTTTTATTTCTTTTCTCCACTAAACTTTTATCAAATGAAACCGGAATTTCTTTTTGATTAAGATAAAAAGAATATAAACCGTTTAAATTTTGAGCCTGATACATAGTAACCATGGTATCTTTATACGACGAGCTCAAGTCATACTTTTTAAAATAGGTAACCAGCATTTTACTTTGCTCCTTCAATGAAACCTCATCTAAAGAGTGTATAGCTTCTTCTGCTGTTTCCAAACCAAATACATCTTTGTTTTGTAGTTTAGCCTCGTTTTTTATAAACTCGTCAACCGTGTAAGGCATTTCTTTCCGTTCATTTAGCAAGCCAGCCAAAACCATTGTAAATAAAGGTTTCATGGTGTTATAAAACATGCCACTACTACCCATTTTTTCGAGTGCATTTTCTTTCACAAATTCGTAGTCTTCCTTATTTAATAGATCTTCTAACTTTTTATTTTTCATTAAAGCCATATCGAGTGCTTTTTTAGAATCTACATCTATGTTTTCTACCACAACAATATCTGCTTTAGCTAATTTAACAAGTACAGAATCGCCAAACTGATGGGCGCGCGAATCCTGCGAATGATAGGTGCCATATAAATAAGAGGATTTTGCTAAACCATTTCCTTTAATTTCCCACAGTAAAGAATTTTCCTGACTATAAATAAAGTGCGCACAAACAAAAAATAAAACAAGGGTTGTGTTTTTCATCTTTTTACTTCAAATTAAGCGTTTTTTATTCACAGTACAGGCATTTTACGTAGCAATAAAACAGGTGTAATAAGTTACATAAAAGCTTTGTATATTTAGCCATTAAAAAATAATTATATGTCGGAAAGTAATTTTAAAAACCCCAAACGTTGGGCAGTATTAATGGCTTATTTTGGTGTAGCCGCTATGTGCCAAATGCTATGGTTAAACTTAGCGCCACTCATATCTTTTATTCAATTAAAATATTCGGTAAGCGAAAACATGGCGAGTTCACTCTTGCTTTCGTTTCCATTATTGTATGTGATATTATCGTTGCACTCAGGCACCATGATAGACCGAAAAGGGTATCGCTACGTAATTATTTTAGGAAGTGTTATTAGTTGCGTATTTGCTTGCGTGCGTTGTTTTGATAGCAATTTTTATATTCTTGTTATCGGACAAACAGGTATTGCCATTGGCCAACCTTATATTATAAATGGCATTTCAAAATTAGTATCCGATTGGTTTGATAAAGAAGAAACCGCCATGGCAACCGGCATTGGTACAGCGGGCATGTTAATTGGTATGGCTTTGGGTATGGGCTTAACACCTGCGTTAAATGAAAGTTTAGGTTTCAGTACAACAATGGCTGTGTTTGCAGTAGTTTCTGTTGTATTGACATTTATTTTTATTCTTTTCGGAAAAGAAAACAATCTTTCTAAAATTAAAGCGGTTACAGTAAGTGCCATGACAGAAATTAAATCACTTTTAAAAAGTAGAAATTTAGTTTTCTTATTTATCATTTGTTTTTTTGCTCTTGGTGTTTTTAACGGCTTAACAACTTGGTTAGAACCAATTGTAAAACCCAATGGTATTAATGCAGAACAGGCTGGTATGGTTGGTGCTTTTTTAATTATTGGTGGCATTGTAGGTTCGGTTATTATCCCAACTATTTCCGATAAATTAAAAGTACGCAAACCGTTTTTAGCACTTTGTTGTTTAGCTGCACTCATCATTGTATATCCCTTATGTACATTAACATCCTTAAACATGCTTTACGTTTTAGGTGGTTTAATGGGCTTCTTTTTCTTGCCGGGCTACGCGCTTCTAATGTCGATGTGTGAAGAAATTGCGGGTAGTGAAAAAGCGGGCACTGCCACCGGAATATTAATGATGGCGGGCAATGCAGGCGGCGTGGTAGTTATTGCTCTAATGCCCATAATTAACGGCGCAAACACTTTTTGGAACAACTCCATTTATTTAATGATTGCTTTATTAGCCGTTGCCTTAACACTTGTTTTGGCTGGATTAAAAGAAAGTTTTAACGCAGAAAAGATTAATTCGTAAATTTTTTGGGCGTTCCGGCGCATCATAATTTCCATTATTTCAAAATTCTTCGCGCCGTCGGGCTTTTCGCTTCAAGTTTTTGGATTTAGCTCATCGGCTTAGTTTTTTGTTTGCTTCGCAGAATGCTGAAGAAGCATTACCAAAAAGCTTTTCACTACAATCCCTAACGCAAACAGTAATCTTCGGTTAGCATTAATCTATTTGTTTTATTAATGTTTATTTCTACATTTAAAACTTATAAACTACTACATGAAATCGCTTTTTTTAAAACTTCTTGTTTTTATTGCATTTCAATTACTTTGTATAAATCTTTCTGCGCAAAAAAATGATAGCAGTGCTTCCCTTCCTAAAACACCTCCTGTAAAAGAAGATGTAATCACAGCTAAAAAAAGAAAATTTACCTATTTTATTTCCGATAGAATAAGCGATGAGGATAAATACGATATTTTTAAAATCACGCCACAGCCACAGCCTTTAGGTATTACCATTGTTAGAGGTCATTTAGAAGTAGCTGAAAATCCCAAAGAAAAACATGCAAAAATTACTATTTACAATGCTTCTAATAATGAACTGGTGGGCATTTATAATACCAACTCATATACAGGCAATTACCTTTTAGTTTTGGTTCCTAATGTAAAATACATAGCTAAAGTAGAGGTAAGTGGTTATGGCACCACGCAAGAAATAATTGAAGTGCCTCTAAAAGTTGATTATGAAGTGTGCCGTCAAGATTTAAAACTTAAACTAAACGAAAAACAAAAACCTGTATTAACTATTACTAGTTTTTTTGCCGATGAAAATGAAAAAGTATTTTATCTAAAATCAAATTTAGATGCTTCAAATTCGGGCGATGATAATTTGAGTTTGGTAAGCGATGAAGAAAAAAACAAAATAGCCAAAAAAAATGGCAAACCTTATTCAACCATTGATGAGATGGTTAAAAAACAACTAGACGAAGAAAAGAAAAAACCTGGCGAAGCCCTTGCTGCATTTAAGAGTAATAATTTTCAACAAGCAGTTTTTATTTATGCTGACATTTTAAAAAATGATCCAGCCGATCCGTTTATAAATTATTATTACGGTGTTTGTTTGGTTAAGTTAGATGTAACAAAAGCCAAAGCAATTAACTCATTGCAAATTGCATCAAAGGTTAAAGAAATTCCGTATGATGTGTTTTTTTATTTAGGCAAAGCTTGTCATTTGTCTTATTTGTTTAATGATGCCATCGTTGCTTTAGAAGAATATAAAAAACGTGCAAAACCTACCGAAATAGAAAGTAATCATGTTGCACAATTAATTGCCAATTGCAAAAGTGGTGCTGCTTTATTAACCGATCAGGTAAATATTGAAATTATAAAACGTACTTCTATCCAAGAAGAAAATATATTAGCGGCTTATAATCCCGACTTAATAAATGATAAAGTCCGCATTAAAACCGATTTTTTTAATTCTTCTATCGATAAAAAAAAGCAAGAAAAACTGTTAATGTGTAACACCAACAAAAGAGAATATATACAAGTTAGTTATGGCGAAAAAGGACAAAGTTTAGACTTATATAAAAACACCTACGACCCAACTGGTAAATTAGGCTCAGCTCAGTTTTTAGGTTTAGATATTAATACACCTTACGACGAAAACTATCCATACTTAACTCCCGATGGAAAAACACTTTATTTTTCTTCCAAGGGCCATAACAGCATGGGTGGTTACGATATTTTTAAATGCACGCGTGCAGATAGCGCAGCACCTTGGTCTAAGCCTGTAAATGTTGGTTATCCTATAAATTCCACGTATGATGACGTGCTTTTTATTCCTGATACCGTACATCAATTAGCTGCTTATTCTTCTAACAGAAAAAATAATAGATACGAATACATTGAAGTTAAAATGCCTCAGCGCGTCGCATCAAGTTCTATTATTAAAGGAAGTTTTACAACAACAGATTCTATTCCAAACCGAGATGCTATTATTTCCGTTTATAATACTAACACCGGTGAAATTGCCGGCGTTTACAAAACAAACTCATCAACCGGACAATATTTAATGGTGCTTACATCCGGACAACAATATGATGTAACGATTGAAGCAGATGGACACAAAGAATTTACTTCAAGCTTTGATGTACCGGATAAAAAAGGAGATTTTGTTTTAAAGCAAATGATAAAATTGAGAAAAGATTCTGCGTCAATCATAAAAAATTATTTTACCGAAGAAGAAGCCATGCGTGCAGTATTCGATACGGGAATTAAAAAAGCAAATCAAATAGAAATTGCAAAAGAAAAAGCCAAAGCCGATCATGAACTTAAAAAAGATATAAAAGCAAAAAAACCTGCGCGCACCCCTGAAGAAGCGCAAAAAGATCAAGAAGATTTAAAACAAGCAAAAGGTTTGTACGACAATTCAACCTATCAATTAGCTGCTTTGCTTTATCAGGAAATAGAAGGTAGAATTGATTTAGATGCCTCCAGTTCTTATTACTATGGCATTAGTTTATATCATTCTAAAAAAGAAAAAACAACTTGCATTCGTTTATTAGAGGCCGCTGTTGGAGGGAAAAACACCCCCAATGATGTTTTTTATTATTTAGGCAAAGCAAATAATATGAGTTATAAGTTTACTTCGGCTATTAGTTGGTACAAAAAATTTGAAACTGTTTGTAAACCTGCGGATATTGAAAAATTAAATATTGAAAAAGAAATTGAATATTGTAACAATGGTATAAAACTAGTAAACAACCCAACAGTAATGGAGGTTTATGAAAAGAAACCGGTCAGCTTAAATGCTATTCAAAACTCAATTACGCATATAGAATCGGGTGGAAAGGTGTTAGTTGTAACAGATGATATGCGCTCGTCTGTTGACAAAAAGAAAAATTTTACATCCCTTTTGTTTTTGTCTGCCGATAAAAACACGGTGTTATATGCAAGCTACGGCGAGAATGATGCAAACGGAAAAGACATCTATCAATTAAAAAAATTAGGTAATGGTAAGTGGACCCCACCTTTAAATATTTCCACTATTAACAGCAGCTTAGATGAAGAATATCCTTCATTATCTAAGGATGGTAAAACACTTTATTTTTCTTCCAAAGGATTTGAAAACATGGGTGGTTACGATATTTTTAAAAGCGTGTGGAATGATGATACGCAAACGTGGGGCGCACCCATAAACCTTGGCGCACCCATAAACTCTCCATTTGAGGATATTTATTTTTTAGAATAATTAATGTTGATTTGAAAATGGAATTAGCTTTTAGAAAATTTGGTAGCGGACAACCCTTATTAATTTTACATGGTTTATTTGGACAAAGCGATAACTGGAATACACTTGCTAAACGATTTGGCGATCATGGTTTTGAAGTTTATGCCATAGATCAGCGCAACCATGGTTTATCACCACACAGCGATGTTTGGAATTATGATGTAATGGCTGATGATATAAACGAATTTATTGAAACACATAACTTGCGCAATCCAGTTTTATTAGGACATTCTATGGGCGGAAAAACTGCTATGTTTTTTGCTTTGAAATACGACGGCATTTTAGATAAACTAATTGTAGCAGATATGTCGCCGAGAGGTTATGAACCACACCACGAAGCCGTTTTAGATGCACTCAACGCAGTAGATTTTTCTAAAATAAATACACGAAAAGAAGCAGAAGCTACTTTAAGTAAACATATAAGCGATTTTGGCACCAAACAATTTTTATTAAAAAATATTTATTGGGAAGATGATGCCAATAGCAAAATGAACTGGCGTTTTAATTTAGCGGCTATCATTAAAAACTATAACGAAATTTTGGTAGACGTTCCTCAAAAAGTAAGTGAGGTAAATACGTTATTTATACGAGGCGAAAAATCAGATTACATCACCGATATTGATATACCAGAAATTGAAAAGAGATTTCCAAACTATAAATTAGAAACCATTGCTAATGCAGGTCATTGGCTACACGCCGAACAACCGGAAATTTTTTATAATGATGTGCTTGGTTTTATTAAGTAGTTATTTTAGGGATTAAGCTCTATTATAATTTTCAATTTTTTTTTCGCAGAATGCTTAAAAAAAGGTTGGCCCAAAGACTTTTTGTAATTTAAAAAAGCTTTGGGCCAACCACCTCGATAGCGCATCTGAACACTCCAAACGTTTTAGAAAAACTACCTAACTATAACGGGTAAATCTTTTGGAGCTTTAACGGTATAAGCAAAATTTATATGCTTAGTGTCTTTTGCTTTAATGGTTTGTCGCCAGGTTAAAATACCTGTAGCTTCTTCGTAAGTAGCGCCACCCATATTATCTTTTGTGATGACAACATCTTTTCCGTGGGTAATAGGCATTTGGTCTTTAACTTCTATTTCTATGTTTTTTGTGTTGCCGTTTTTCATAGTTATTTCATAAGCGAAAGAATATATTTTATCATCGTTCAGTAATTTTTCTTTGCTTTTATCTTTTTGTTTTACACGTTTTACAACTACGTTATCGTCTTTTCCTAAGGTTAAATCAAGTGTGTCGTTGGTGGTGGAAGGATTAATATATGTTTGACCAACATACGTGCCCGCATAAAACACACTTGCTTTGCCTGCCAATAAATTCAGGTCTTCCCAGCCTGTAACACGAGCTAATAAATAAGCGGTAACATCAACTTTTGGAACTGTTTTGTACATGTACTTCGTATCTAAATCTTTTTGAAGAACAGATACAGTATGTTTTTTATTATCAGATGCGATGCTGTAAGGCAGTTTAATTTCGAAGGTTGCTTGCACTTGCTGATCATTAGTAGCAACATAGTCATAAGCTTGTTTTGCATCTTGTTCAACTTCTTCGTCTTTTTCAGAATAAGCACGACCAGAACCTTCGCTCATTGCCACTACAGGAGCACTTGCTTTTTTCATTTTGTCGTACATATTAGCTGGTTTAGTTTCATCTAAATACCAAGAGTAAAGTTCGGGCGCACTAAGGTTACATTGCGGCGAGCCCGTTGAAAGAATTAATTTTACGTTAGTCCAATCTACATTGGTATGTTGATAGACAATACCTTTGTAAGTTAATTTTACTTGAGATTCAACACCATCAGTACGCAAATCGTACATAGGTTCCCAGCCGGCAGTATTCACAAAATAATTTACGTTTATATTTGCTTGCGTTGCCACATCAGAAATTATGCTGATGGTAATTTGATGATTTGTTTTGTAAACATCTGCCACATCTTGCTCGCCCAAATCGGCATTAACACCGTTTAATCTATTTTGTAAGTTTAATCTAATGGCGTAAATATCTTCGCCTTCTTTTTTCAATTTGTGTAAATCGTTATAGATGGAAGTCAGTTTTTCTTGCAAATAAATTAAGCCGTTTTTTAAAAAAGATAAAGAATCTTTCTTCGCATCACCTTTGTACAGGCGGAAATTGAGTAATACATTCTTTTCGGTATTTAAAATTTCTTTGCGATAATTTATTTCTTCAATTTTATAATCTACCAAAGCCAACGAATCTTTTAGTTGTTTGAGAAATTTTATATATTTTAAATCGGCAGCATTACTTAAGTTGGGCATTTTATCGCTGTACTCGCTTTCGGTAATAATAAAATTGCCGTTGCCGCCAACTTGTATGCTGTTTGCACTAACGCCTTCTTCAAGCCATTCAAAAACTAATCTGTTTTCGCCCGCAATTAAGTTGGTTTGTGCTTGTCTAAAAATTTGTGCGCCGTTTTTATATACAATAACTTTTTCGGGTTTTGTTTTGATTGTTTTTTCAGCTTCGGTTGCTTTTGTGCTAAGCGTTAAACAAAGCAGGGCGGATACTATTAGTTGCGTTTTCATAAATTATAGTTTTAATTTGTTTCTATTGAGATGCACAGAACAAGTAAATTTCATAAATATTTTCTATTTTTAATGAAATATTTTGAAAACAGCGCCTCATACCGAATTAACCGACACCGAATTGCTTGATAAATACAGGCAAACCGGCGACAAGGCTTTGGTGGGTGTTTTATATAAAAGATACTCGCATTTAGTGTTTGGTTTGTGCATGAAATATTTTAAAGACAAAGACCAGGCCTACGATACCAGCGTAAATATTTTTACCAAACTGTTTGAAGATTTAAAGAAACATAAAGTCGAGTTTTTTAAAAGTTGGCTGTTTACTTACAGCAAAAACTTTTGTTTAATGCAGCTTCGATCAGCGCAAAGCAATTTAAAGCGCGCCATTGAATATGAAAAAGATTTTAAAGTTTTTATGGAAAACACCGAAGAAACGCATCTAAATTCTAACAAGCGAGAGCAAGAATATGCCTTGCTTGAAAAAGCATTGGCAGATTTGGATGAAGGTCAGCGCATTTGTGTAGAGCTTTTTTATTTGAAAGATAAAAGTTACACGCAAATTGTTGAGCTGACAAAGTATGATTTAAACAAAGTAAAAAGTTACATTCAAAACGGAAAAAGAAATTTAAAAATACGGTTGGAAGAAAATAATGCAAAAGGACAAGCATAACATATACAGCAAAGAAGAACTTCTTAAATTAATTAAGGAAGGAAAAAACGCGCCCGCTGATATGGATGAGTTTGACTTGGAAGCCCTGGAAGGATTGAAAATGCTGGACAACTACGATGTATTAAATAATTTAAATAAAGACGTTGATAAAATTGTACTTGCAGAAACTAAAAAAGAAAAACAACGAAAAACTATTTATTATTTCAGTGCAGCGGCATCTTTACTTTTATTAGTCGGTTTGGTTTTCTTTTTCAAAAATTCGGAAGTTATACAAAATGAAAAAGTAGTTGCATCTGCCGAAACAAAACCTAAAGAAGATAATTTACAACAATCTTTAAATGCACCTATTCAAGAAGAAACACCTGAAACATACGAAGCGAAAGAACCTGAGCCAGTCAAGCCAATTACTACAAAAAGTGAGAAAATTGTTTTAGCAGAAAATAAAACCAAGCAAAAAAATGAGCGAGATAATAATCCTGATGTTGTGGAAGAGGAAAGATCTTACGGGGCAAAAAAACAAGATGCAACTTTATCCGGTGCTCAATCCTCATTAAATGATGCTGATGCCAAAAGCATTGGAAGTGTTGATAAAGAAACCTTTCAACAACAAGCAAGTAAAGATGTAAACACTGTAATTTCTACAC
>JBDTJJ010000166.1:0-12689 GCA_039935895.1 Bacteroidia bacterium
GTCTTGCTTCATCATCTGTTAGGTTTTGATTTGGCATACGAACCAAACATATTTCTAACATAGCTTGCGCTTCAGGATCTTTATCTATCATCCCTTCAGGATTAGTTATAAAGTTCATAATCCAAGCTGGAGCACGACGTGTTGTTACGCCTTTCCATCCCGGTCCTACAAGTTTCTCATCAGTTACTTTATGGCATGAAAAACATTTAACCTTAGCAACAGATTCTCCTGAGGTTGCCAATGTATTATCAATTTTGTCGGTTAAGTCCAAAGACTCGGCGGTAAATTTACCTTCTCCGCGTTTAGGGTCATAAGCAGGTGGTTCATCTGCAACCATGCTTTTTGGCGTTTCTGTTGTTGTTGCTTTAGCAGCTTTTTCGTCTCCACCACAACCCGCTATAAAAGCAGTTATAGCTAAGGAGGTAATTATAATTAATTTTTTCATATTGTATATTTTTGGTACAAAGTAACATAATAATTAATAGGTATAGTATGATTATAATCATATAAACAAAAGGATTAAAGTCAGTTTTTGTTATTCGTATGAAAAAGCCTCATAAACTGGGCATAAAAAAACCGATATCTTTAAAACATCGGCCTCAGTAACTTATAGGTTGGGTTTATTAAATTTTACGAATGTTTTTCAATAAAAGACTTGATCTAACTATTTTTAAATTTCATTTTTATAACACAGACTGCTTTTTCAGTTATACAATTTTATATTTTTATTCCAATAATGGTAACATCATCTACTTGTCCTAAATTGCCTTTCCAATCTTCAAAAGATTTATTTAATAGTTCTTTCTGTTCTTCTAAAGATTTAGCGCTATTATTAATCAACAACATTTCCAATTGTTTATATTTAAACTTCTTTCCTTTATCACCACCAAATTGGTCGGCATACCCATCTGTCATTAAATAAAAAGTATCTCCTTTTTGCAGATCTAACATATGTGTAGTAAAAGGTGTTGGGTTATCTGTTTGCCCAATGGATTGTTTATCGGGCTTAATTTCTTTTAGTACACCGTCAGAAATATACCATAAGCGATTATTAGCTCCGCTCCAATAAATTTGCTGTTTGTTTTTATTAATGGCCAATAAAGAAATATCCATTCCGTCTTTAATTTCTTCGCCACTTTTTTGAAAAGTTTCTAAAACAAGTTCACGAGTTTTATCTAGTATTTTTCCTGCATCGCGTAAGCCAAATTCTTTTACAGCTCTGTTTAAAGCATTACTACATACTACACTAACTATGGCGCCGGGTACGCCATGTCCAGTGCTATCGGCGGCTGCAATATAGGTGATATCATCCAAATGCTCTAGCCAATAAAAATCTCCTGCTATTATATCTTTTGGCTTATAATAAATAAAACTAGTTGGCAAGTATTTTTTTACTTCATCAGTCGAAGGCAAAATAGCTTGTTGCAATCTTTTTGCGTAAGTAATACTATCAATAATTTCCTTTTGATTTTCTTCTACAAATTGTTTTTGTTTTTCAATGATACGTTTTTGTTTTTGAGTTACTTTAAAACGATTAAACATAAACGCAGCAAAAACAAATACTAAAATAAACATGGCCGACCCAGCATATATAACAAATTGCTGTCTTTTCTGTTCCACGTTCGAAATGGCCTGCTGGGTTTCTGCAATAGCTTTTAGCTCGGTTTCTCTTTTTTCTACTTCAAAATTTGTTTTTAAATCGCCAAGCCGTTTATTGTTATCAGTATTAAAAATACTATCTATTAATGTTACAAACTTTACATGAGCTTCATAAGCATCTTTATATTTATTTGTTTTAGAGTATGCTGTAGCTAAGTTTTGGTATGCACTACTCTCTATATCGATATCGTCAATTTCTTTAGCTATTTGCAAACTCGAATCGCTGTATAGGATAGCTAATTTAAAATCCAATAATTTATTATATAATTTAGCCATTACGTTGTAACACACGCCAATTCCTTGTTTATCATCAATCGCTTTACGAATTTTTAAAGATTTCATATTAAATTCTAGGGCTTTAGAATAATTTAATTGGCCCATATAAATGCTTGCAATATTTCCGTAACAACTTCCTATTCCTTGCAGGTCATCAATTTCCTCACTTATTTTTAAAGCCTTTAGCTGATATTCTAAAGCTTTAGGATAATCTAATTTACCAATATAAATGATGCCGATATTATTATAACAGGTTCCAATACCTTGTTTATCGCCAAGTTCTTCGCGTATTTTTAAAGCTCTAAAATGAAAGCTTAAAGCTTTTGTATAATCGCCTTGATTATCATAAATAAGCCCAATATTACTATAACAAGCTGCTATCCATTGCTTATCTCCACGCTCTTCGCTTATTTTTAAGGATTTTAAATAATATTCCAAAGCTTTTGTAAAATTAGATTGATATTGATAAACTGCCCCTATATTATTAGAGCAAGACCCAATACCTTGTTTATCGCCAAGTTCTTCATTTATTTTTAAAGCTTGTAGTAAATATTCCAATGCTTTTTGCGAGTTATCTTTATTTAAAAAAGAAACTCCAATGGTTTTAAGCGCAATACCTTCATACTTTCTTTGTTTGGTTCTTTGTGCTAGTTGCAATTGTTGCTCAGATAAGATAATGGCTGTATCAGGATTGCTATATATATAAGCCCATGAAATATCGTATAGTGCTTTTAATCTATTGGTATCGGCTTGCGATGCGTTATTATAAACAGTCCATAGACTATCTTTATTTTGCGAAAAGCAAAATGAATGAAGAAGTAGAATTATATAATTAAAAAATATTAGCCTTTTCATCTTTTAAAAATATGAAAAAAGAATTGATAGTCAAAAAATCTATATAGCGCTTTGACGAGTGCCTTGTTTAAATCAAAAAATATTTGTCGCTATTTTAAGAGTTTAAGTTCTCTTGTAGTTGCAGGATTTAGACCTATATTTTAATTATAAACCAATAGTAGAAAAACAAATTGTCACTATTAAGATAGTAACTGTTCAAAAAAACCTCCGATATTCAATTTTCTGTCAATGAAATGTATTTCATAAATCCAAAACCTTTCATTTCCGTTCTTATCTTTTTCACTCATTAACTGGTCGTTTTCGGGATGTATATAATTAATTATTTCTTCGCCAACAATAATCTCATGTGGGAAGTTGCCTATTAAATGCCCACAATGAATGTTACCATACTCCCAACCATATTTTATTGCTAACTCATTCGTATAATTATAAAAGTCTGCGCCGGTTAAATGTTTCTTATGTTTTTCAAAATAATATTTTCCTTCAGCCCAAGCTTGTTCTACATCTTCTTTTAATTTTAACATATTTTTATTATTTCCTAAAACGTAGGTTCTGCCAAAATCCGCTTCCCATTCGTCAAATACTGGACCGAAATCAAAGAAAACAACATCCTCTTTACTCAACATTAAATCAGGTGGATTTTCCTTATAGGGAAGAAGGGTATTTTTACCAGATCTTACAATTCTTTTATGCCAGTATTTCCTGATACGAAATAGTTCAAAAGCTAAATTATAAACTTCACTATTAAGCTGTTTTTCAGTTTTCCCTTCAATAATTAATCGTCTGTTTTCAATTTCTTTGAACAACATCGTTGCTTTCGCTTCAGCATCAACTAATTTCTGTTTCTTACTATTCACGCAATTAAATTATAAAATATTTCTTGTGCAACAGTAAAAAATTTAATTCAATTTACTCAATGAAGTTTTAAACGTATTGATAGCTCTTTGCCTTGCAAAACTATGTTCTACAATTGGCTGTATGTAAGTAAGCTCATCATAATTTGGTAGCCATTTTTTAATATACTTTAATTCTGAATCAAATTTTCTGGTTTGCTCGTATGGATTAAAAATTCGAAAATATGGAACAGCATCGCAACCACTGCTTGCAGCCCATTGCCAGCCACCATTATTTGCACTTAAATCAAAATCTAAAAGCTTTTGTGCAAAGTATGCTTCGCCCCAACGCCAGTCTATAAGTAAATGTTTCACTAAAAAACTAGCTACAATCATTCGTACGCGATTGTGCATAAAACCAGTTTCATTTAATTCTTTCATACCGGCATCAACTATTGGGTAGCCTGTATTTCCTTCGCACCAAGCATTAAACTCTGCTTCATTATTTCGCCAATTTATAAAATTGTATTGCGATTTAAATGCCCCTTCAACTACATGTGGAAAATGAAATAATATCATCATATAAAAATCTCTCCAAATCAATTCATTTAACCATGTTTCGTTTAGTGTAATAGCTTTTTGCAAAAGTTGACGAATACTTATAGTACCGAAACGCAAATGAACGCTTAATTGAGTAGTACCTTTTATGGCAGGAAAATTACGTTGGTCGGTATATTTAGAAATAAGTGCTTCATCAATAGCTGGAGGCAAATAGGTTAGTTCTGTTTTTTTAAAACCAATATCATGTAAAGATGGAATTATAAAAGGTTTAGTTTGATGTAAATGTTTTACATACAAACTTGTGGGATAAGATTTTTGATAAAATTCATTCATCTTCTTTTTCCATTTAACAGCGTAAGGCGTAAAGATTGTATAAGGAAGCCCGTCATCTTTGGTTATTTCATGTTTTTCAAAAACACATTGATCTTTGTAGGAGTTAAATGCTACGTTTTCAATTGCAAGAAATTTTTGAATCGCATCATCACGTATAATTGCATCAGGTTCGTAATCGTTGTTTGTATAAACTGAAGTTATTTTATATTCATCACAAATATTTTTAAATATTTCTAAAGGTTCTCCAACATATACTCTTAAACTGCTTCCATACTTTTGCAATTGCTGACCTAATGAACTTATAGCTTGATGAATAAAATCAACTCTTTTGTCAGATTTATCAACCAGCTTATTAAGAATAGTTGTATCAAAAATAAATATAGGAAGTACTACTTCATTGTTTTTTAATGCTTGATACAACCCTGCATTATCCTCTAATCTTAAATCGCGCCTGAACCAAAATATTGAAAAACTCATAGTTTATTTACTTTTTTAAAATTATTTATAAAACCAAATCTACCCAAGGCAAATCAAACAATCTGCTTTAATAGTGTATTATCGAGATATTTATTTTGTGTAATGTTATAACAATAATATTAAACAAAGTTAAATCAAACAAAACATTTTACTCAATAGAATAAATGAATACCATATATAGGTTAAAGAAGTTTAAGTAAACTATCGGGAGAAGTCAATACTTGAATGTTTTTAGTTTTCTTCAAAATACTAGTAAAGTCAAAACTTCCACCCACTACAATTGTTCTGCTTTTATTATTTTTCGACAAATCAATCAACGATTTATTAATTTCTTCGGGTGATTTACGCGCAATATAAAATGTAAACAGATGAGTTGATTTAGTGCTTTTAATTACTTCATCCAAATTTTGAAACGGAACATTTTGCCCTAAATAAATTGTTTTATACCCTTTAGATCGGATTATATAATCTGATAAAAGCAATGCCGTTTCATGCCACTCTTCTGTAGGCAAAAACAATAAAAATGTTTTGGTTTTTTTAGTTGAAGCTGGTAAGCCATCAATTGCAGAAATGAGCTTCCTACGAATAATATTGGCAGCAAAATGTTCCTGCACAGGCATAGCATCGCTAGAAAGCCACATGAGTCCAGTCTTATGTAAAAAAGGATAAACTACCTTTATCATTGCATGATACATCCCAAATCTTGTAACAGCGGAATAAAATGATTTTTCAAACGCCGGCTCGTCAAACACCAACATAGCAGCAATTAAATCATTTATATAGGCTAAGCAAATACTATCATCTGCTATGTTGTTTTGTCTATTCTGAATATGTATGTTAATCTCCTTTTCACTTAACTCAGCTATTTTTGAAATTTTAAATCCTTCTGCAAGTAAAGTAGATACATTTAAAAGTTTTCTTGCTTGATTGTCATCATAATATCTAATGTTAGTAGATGTACGATGCGGCTCAATAAGATTATATCGTTTTTCCCAAATGCGAATAGTATGTGCTTTAATACCAGTAAGCCTTTCTAAATCAGATATTTGATAAAAATTCAAATTGTTTAGTGTTTGATAGCACAAAGTTAAACAATATTTATTTAAGATATATACCATTTCATATTTTTTGTACACTTTTAAAGTTGAATCTACTTTTAACTATGGCTATAAATTCAGATTTAATAGGCAATAATAATCTCTGGTTTTCAACTCTCTTTTAAACCCGAAGCAAACTTTTTCCTAATATTGTAAAATCATGAGTCCTCAAAAATTACCAAAAAGTAAACAACTGGCATACGCTTTCGGTATGATGGGTTGGAGCATTCTTATTAATCTTATTGGTGTTATACTGGTTTATTTGTATTTACCACCAAGTAATAGCGGTTTGCCTGCACTAATTACACAAGTTGCTTTTTTTGGGATATTTAATGCCATTGCTATTATAATGGCAAGTGGCCGATTGGTTGATGCTTTATACGACCCATTAATTGCACAAATAAGCGACCGCAGCACTCATCCAAAAGGCAGAAGAATACCTATTATGAAACTAGCCATTATACCATCTTTGATTTTTTGTTGTCTAGTTTTCTATCCGTTAAAACAAGAAGAAAGTTTTTTTAATATAATTTGGCTGGTATTTATGTTAATTGGTTTTTATGCTTCATCTACCAGTTATATTATTCCATATAATGCTTTGCTACCCGAGTTAGCGCCAACATCCGAAGATAAAGTCCGTTTGTCAACATGGCAATCGGTAGGTTATGTTTTTGGTATTGGCATATCGTCAAACGCATTTAACCTTACCGATTTTTTACAACAATCTTTTCATATAACAACTCGTATAAGTGCTTTGCAAGGCACCGTTTTTATATTGGCTTTAATGGCGGCCGTTTTTATGGCCATACCAGTTTTTGCAATAGATGAAAAAAAATATTGCACTAGTAAACCTAGCTCTACTTCCATTAAAATGGCATTACGACAAACACTGAAAAACAAAAACTTTTTATTGTTTATCGTTGCCGATTTTTCTTATTTCATTTCGGTAACTATTATAACTTCTGGCTTAATTTATTTTATAACAGTATTACTACAATTGCCCGACAGCATTGGAAATAAACTAATGATAACAATGGTATTGGTATCATTTATCTTTTACCCTATTGTTAGTTTTTTGGCAAAGAAAGTTGGTAAGAAAATAATTGTAATTATATCATTAACGCTACTTGCTTTTATTTTTTTAGGAATTTATTTTCTTGGGAAAACATCCGTGCATCCTCAATTACAAATTTATTTACTAATTGGATTAGCCGCCATACCATTGGCATCTCTAAACATTTTACCTAATGCTATTCTTGCAGAAATTATTGAAAAAGATAGTAGGGAAACTAACGAAAACAAAGAAGCTATTTATTTTGCAGTTCGTTACTTCTTTGTAAAAATTGCACAAACCTTTGGAATAGCTTTGTTTGCTATGTTTTTAATTTATGGAAAAGATGTTGGCAACGATTTAGGAATACGTTTAAACGGAATTTTAGGTTTTGTACTTTGTATAATTGCCGCTATTATTTTTAGCCGATTTAAAGAAGAAAAAAATATTAGCGAGTAATATTATTTGGTCTTGTGTAAACCATTTGCAATACATTAATATTTCGCATAGCAAAAGCAGCTTCACAATAACTCAGATAATAATTCCATTTACGAATAAACACTTCATCAAAGCCTAAGTTTTTCACTTCACTTAAATGCGCATTAAATTCATCGCGCCATATAGCTAAAGTGCGCGCGTAATCTAATCCAATATCTTTTACATCAATCAAAGTCATATCAGTTGTATTATTAATGGCTTTATTTAACGCGGCAACAGAAGGTAATAGTGAGCCTGGGAAAATATGTTTCTGTATCCAATCAACACCAGTACGTAAACTTTTGTAACGAGAATCGGGACAAGTAATAACCTGAAAAGCAAGTACGCCATCTTTCTTTAAAAGATCATTGCATTTTTTAAAATACGTTTCTAAAAATTTATCGCCAACGGCCTCTAACATTTCAATGGAAACTATTTTATCAAACTTGCCTTCAATTAAACGATAATCTTTTAAAACAACACTTACTTTATCTAAAAGATTTTCTTTGGCAACAAGTTCTTTAGCTAATTTATATTGTTCTTCAGAAATAGTTACAGTAGTTACTTTACATCCATAATGTTTTGCTATGTATATGGCATTTGCCCCCCAACCAGAACCAATTTCAAGCACATGATCGCTCGCCTTTAAATTAAGTTGTTTGCATAATCTTTCATACTTAGCCATTTGCGCTTGCTCTAAAGTCATGTTTGCGTCTTTAAAATAAGCGGAAGAATACGTCATGCTTGGATCAAGAAATAAAGCAAAAAAATCATTGTTTAAATCATAATGTTCTGAAATGTTTTTCTTTGAGCCACTAAGACTATTCTTTCGTTTTAGATGGTAAATTTTATTAAACGATTGTAGTAAGTTTAAAGCAATAGATTTTACATCACTCCCTGAAGCTGTGGGCGCCTTGTCAAGATTAAGTAAAAACCATTTAATAACATTAGTAAGATTGTCAGTGTCCCAATCGCCATACATATAAGCTTCTCCAAAACCAACATCGCCATACAAGGTACTTCTTTTAAAAAAATCGTTGTTTTTTATTTGAATAGTAGCAGATACATTTCCTTCGCCGTTACCCAAGTTTATTTTTTCTCCGTCAGGTAATGAAATCAACATATTTCCGAATTTCATTTCAGAAAGCAGATTTAAAATAATACGTTCATAAAAACTTCTTTTATTCTTCTCTAATGACATGCTTTATAATAACTTCAAATTTATATTACTTGTGGTTAAATACTATTTTTTATATGTACGAAATACATCCTTTTGTAGATGTTTATCATCTTCTTTTTTACGATAAGACAACTTCTTTAACCATAACAACAAGGCTTGCCAATGTATTAAGGTAATAATTCGCAAGGTGAGAAATGGAAAACGAATACTATACCACAGCAAATTTAAATTAGTAAGAGGCCTCCTGGTTCCTGTTAGTGTGCTTATAAAAAACCGTTCATCGTCTTTGTAATCATCAATGCGTATATTTAGTTTTTCGGATGGAATGGTTAGATTAAAATCAAAATTAGTATCATGATCTATAAACGGAGAAACATAAAAATATTTTTTCGTGTTTAAATGAAATGCATTTTTTCTTAGATTTTCTTTCCCTAAAAAATAAGGTTTTATTTCTTTAAACGTGTTTCCTACTTCAGCTACACAGCAAATGGGTTGGTTGTTTTCATCAAAGCAGTAGTAAAAAGAGGCTGGATTAAAATTATATCCCAGTATGTTCAAATTAGTAAGTAACATTATTTTGCCTATTGAAGTGTGTACTCCATTTTGTAAGAGATAATCCATAAGATGTTGTTTGGTATTCTTTAAAGCATCAGGATTACCAATAGGCAATTGTAAATGCTCACTATCATTAAAAGAAAAAAAATTGAATTTATTTTTACTTAACATCCACAATCTTTTTGCAAGCATATCAATCTCATCTAAATCTATATAAAACATAAATACATTGTAATGAAACCTATGTTGCTTAGGTTGCATACGATTATGCATTACGATTGCTTTATATAAACACGAATTCATTTATAAATTTTTACATAAATGTACTGCACTAGCAAAGGCATCTTCATGAAACCCATACTTAAAATAACTTCCACAAAAATAAATAGGTCCGCTTGCGTTTAATTTTTGCAATTCATTTTGGGCTTGCATAGCGGGCACATCAAACAAAGGGTGTTCGTATTCAATTTCTTTTACAATTTTAGTTGCATCAATACTATTTGGTAAGGGATTGATGGACACAAAATAATTTTTCTTCTCTGATACTTGTTGCAATTGATTCATCCAGTAAATAGTAGTGGGTGTAAGTTTGCCATTAATGTTTTCTACTCTGTAATTCCAGCTACTCCAAACACTTTTTGTTTTTGGCATTACACTTTCATCCGTATGAACAGTTGCCATGTTTTTTTGATACTTAAACGGAGATAACAACCGCTTTTCATCCATAGTAGGATTTTCTAACAAAGCTAATGTTTGATCGGCATGACAAGCCATAATGACTTTGTCAAATTCTTTTATTTCTCCATTAGAAAGATGAACGAGCATTTTATTGTTTTGCCTTTCTACTTTTTTTGCAGCAAGATTTTTATGAATTTTTTCCCGGAAAGGTTTAATTAAAATTTCTCTGTAAGATTGACTCCCGTTATGAAGTGTGTACCATTGGTGTTGTGCATTTAACCCTAAAAATCCATGATTTTTAAAGAAACGAATTAATGATACAGCAGGAAAATCGAGCATTTGTTCGATAGGTGTAGACCAAACAGCAGAGCTCATCGGTATTAAATATTTGTAGAGCATATCATCTCCATAACCAAATTCTTTAATATATTTTCCTAAAGAATAATTAGCATATTTTGGATTGTCTAAAATTTCAACGCTCTCTTTATTAAAACGTGTTATTTGCATCAACATTTTAATGTAGGAGATATTAAAAATGTTTTTTCGTTGTGCAAATAACCCGCCAATACCAGAACCACAGAACTCTAAATTAGTTGGCACATACTGTACACTAAAAGACATATCTGTTTTTTTTACAGGCGCTTTTATATTTTCAAACAATTTACATAAATGCGGATAGGTTTCGTAATTAAAAACCATAAAACCGGTATCGATATAAATTGGCTTACCATCTTCGTTAACGGTTATTGTATTGGTATGACCGCCTACATAATCGCTCTGTTCATAAAAAGTAATGTCGTATTTTTTATGAAGCAAATGTCCGCAACCCATGCCGGCAATACCTGTACCTATAATAGCTAATTTTTCCAACCTTATTTTTTAGTAAATAAATAATGACTCACAATCCATTCTTCGCCTTTATTATATGCCCAAAGTTCGGCGCAAGCCATGTAAAAAATACGCCAATACACCCACCACTTTACGGCTTCATTTTTACCATATGTTTTTTCAAATAGAGGAATGATTTCGGCTTTATGGTTATCCATGTTTTGAAGCCATGCTTCAGATGTTTTACTGTAATGCAAGCCACTTACATGCCAATGTTTTTCAATATTAATATGCTCGTTAAAGTATAAAAGCAAATCATCACTTGGCATAATGCCGCCAGTAAAAAAGTATTTGCTCATCCAATCGGTTTCATCAATTACTTCAAACTTATAAGCGTATTCTTTATGCGTAAAAATATGTATGAATAATTTTCCTTCGGCTTTTAAAAACGAAGAAACTTTTTGCATGAGCATTTTATAATTACGCATGTGCTCAAACATTTCAACCGAAACTATTCTATCAAACGTTTTATCAATAGTAAATACATTTATATCTGCTGTAATAACTGTAAGGTTAGTTATGCCGCGTTGTTTGGCTTGCTCATCAATGTAAATTTTTTGTGTGCGTGAGTTTGATACAACTGTAAAATTACTGTCAGGAAATTTAGCCGACATAAAAAGGGATAAAGAACCCCAACCACAGCCAAGTTCTAATACCGATTGTCCGTTTTGTAATTCAGCACGCTGGCAGGTAAGCTCCAACATATCTTTTTCGGATGTATCAATATCTGTTACGCCATCATTCCAATAACCGCTACTATATTTAAGATTTTTGCCTAAACAGTATTTGTAAAATTCAGTTGGTACTTCGTAATGTTGTTCGTTAGCGGCATTAGTTTCTATAGCGATAGGAGATTCTCGTAGTTCTTCTACCAGTTTCATAAAATGCTGCTGTTGCAATTCTACCGTTACTTTTTTTTCATCTTGTAAACGTTGTTTCAATAGTTTACGAATACCAATCCGAATAAGCCAATCAGGTAATTTATCTTTTTCTAAAAGTGTGTTGTAAAACATATTATTTTTTAAACCACGGGATAAACACGCTGGTCGTACGTTGATATTCTTTATATAATTCGCCCTTACTTCTAATAGATTGTTCTTCTGTCATAGGAATACCGGTTACTTTAAAAATTAAATACCCAATACTTACCGGACAAATAATAGCAAGCCAACCATAAGGGCTTGGCAAAGCAAATATTAAAACAGATACCCAAATTAGTAGTTGAAAAAAGTAGTTTGGGTGACGTGAGTAATTCCATAAGCCGCGCTGACATACCTTGCCCTTATTTTTAGAATCTTTTTTAAACAATTGTAACTGAAAATCTGCTAATCCCTCTCCTATTATTGATAAGAACCAAAGTGCTGCGCCTACGTATTCTATATAAGACATTTCTGCATTTTTATTTAAAGCAATAATAAAAAACGGAATAGCCAACATAACATTAGAGAATGCCTGCATCTGAAAAAAGAAAAAGAACTTAGTGGTATTCCATTCTGCTCGCAATTGCTTATAACGACCTTCTTCTTCATTTAAATGAGAACCCACACGAATTAATAAGTATGTTCCTAAACGAAAACTCCACAACGAGGCCAGCGAGCAAACTACTATTTTGCGCGTAGAATCTCCATCAGCTAAAACAAAAATAATGGCAGCAATTAGTAGAAAATTAAATCCCCAAAAAATATCTACCACGCCATAATTTTTTATTCTTAGTGCCCACAACCACACAAAAAACATAACAAGAGATATGGCTCCCCAGCATATTAAAG
>JBDTJJ010000167.1:0-11939 GCA_039935895.1 Bacteroidia bacterium
TGTAAATTCTCATATATATGTAAACGAAGGTGGTGGCGTGGCTTCTAATAGTGGCGTGCAAGTACGTTTGCTGCATGGCGACAGAGGCCGCATTACCGCCAAACAAGTTGAAGAAAATATTAATGGAGATTTTGATTGGCTGCCACGTACATCTTTGGTAAGCCTTGAAAATACTATAAACAAAGCCGGTGGAAGTTTTTACACCGCAAAAGAAATTGAACCCATTGCAGCGCTTTGTAAACAAAAAAAATTACCGCTTCACTTAGATGGCGCGCGTATTTTTAATGCACTTGTTGCCGCTAAAGAAACTACACAACAACACGGTAATTTATTTACCAGCATTTCGGTTTGCTTATCAAAAGGATTGGGAGCACCTGTTGGCTCTGTATTGTTGGGCGACAAAGCTTTTATAAAACAAGCGCGTCGCATTCGTAAAGCATTTGGGGGCGGTATGCGTCAGGCCGGCATATTAGCTGCGGCAGGTTTATACGCTATTGAAAACAATATTGATCGTTTACAAGAGGATCATACACGTGCAAAAGAATTAGAAAAAATGCTGCAAGGCTTGCCATTCATAGAAAGTATTTTATCTGTAGACACCAACATTGTCATTTTTAATGTAGCCGAAAAAGTAGGTAGCGCAAATTTTGTACAAGCCTTACAAAAACATAATATTAAAGCCGTTGCCTTTGGTAAAAACACCATGCGCTTGGTAACTCATTTAGATTCTACAGATGATATGCTTACTGAAGTGGGTAAAGTATTAAAAGCAATTTCTTTGTAGTTAATTAAATTACAAACCATTTGCGGCAATCCATCCCGTAGTCCAGGCATTTTGAAAATTAAAGCCGCCTGTAACGCCATCAATATCTAACACTTCTCCCGCAAAAAATAAATTTGGCACGAGCTTACTTTGCATGGTTGTAAAATCAATTTCTTTTAAACTAATTCCACCGCAGGTAACAAATTCTTCTTTAAAAGTTGTTTTTCCTTTTACTTGATAGGTGTCGTTTAATAAAACATTTACCAAAGCATTTATTTGTTTCTTGCTAATATCTGCCCATTTACTAGTTTCATCAATAATGGTTTTTTGTAAAAAGAATTCCCACAAACGTTTTGGTATTTCTAGTGGAGAATTTCCGCCAATATTTTTTGTAGCGTTATTACTTTTTTGTTGCAACAATAAATCACGCAACGCTTCTTCTCTATAAATAGGAACCCAATTTACAATAGCAGTAAAATCATAATTCAAATCGTGTAAAATACGGGCACCCCAGGCAGATGCTTTAAGTATGGCTGGCCCGCTTAAGCCCCAATGTGTAATTAATAACGGACCTTCGGTTTCTAATTTTGTATTGCCAATTTTTAGTTGCGCGTTTTGGACAGAAATGCCCATCAACTTAGTTATTTCATTATTTGGAATATTGAATGTAAAGAGTGATGGAACAGGAGGGATGATGGTATGTCCAACTTTATGAAGCCAATTATAATTTTCATTTTTTGGATTTCCGCCGCTGGCAATTATTAATTTATCGCATTGCGGATTATAATCTGTATCTGTTTTTAATGAAAATGTTTTGTCGGTATTTATATTTATTTCTTTAACCGAAACGCTCGTTTTTATTTTTATGTTTAAATCGTTGGCGGCTTGTAACAGGCAATTAGCAATGGTTTCGGAGTTATCGGTTGTTGGAAACATTCTGCCATCATCTTCTGTTTTTAAAGTAACTCCATGTTGTTTAAACCATGCAATAGTATCTTCGATGGTGAAACGATTAAAAGCACTGCGCAATTCTTTTTCGCCACGCGGATAGTTTTTTACCAGCAAGCTATTTTCAAAACAAGCGTGTGTAACATTACATCTGCCTCCTCCCGAAACCAATACTTTAGCGAGAAGTTTATTGCTTTTTTCTAAAATGATAATGTTTGCTTCAGGATGTAATTCAGCTGCGTTAATGGCTGCAAAAAAACCGGCTGCGCCTCCACCTATAATAATTACCTGCATATATTGTGGCTAAACTACGTCTTTTTCAACTAAAAAATTATGTACATTTATAAAGTATGAGAAATTTAACGAGTAAGATTATGGTAAGCGTTTGCTTAGTATTCTTTTCACATTCTTTTAAAGCACAAACAACTGCTCAGGAATTTTATGAAAAAGCCAAACAAAAAATAGAACAAAAAGATTATCAATATGCCGCCACTTTGATTGATAAAGCTATTGTCCTTGATGAGGCTAACATTAATTATAAATTATTAAAAGCAAATTTAGATTGGGCTTTAAAGCATTATGAAGATGCTTTTATAACCATAAAAAAAGCTCGGCAAATTAATCCTAAGTTTGCAGAAACATATAATCTTTTTGGCACATTTTACCAAAGTAGTTTTCAACCAGATTCAGCTATATATATGTATAATTTAGCTATTAAATACGCACAAACCGATTCTTCTAAGTATAGCTATTTGAATAATAGAGGAGTTGTAAAGTGGTTGTACAGAGATTTTAATAGCGCCTTAATAGATTATAAAGAAGTGTTAGCAAAATACCCAAATGATACTAATTCTTTAAATATGATTGGACAACTATATAAGGATATGGGAGATACAGTTAAAGCAATAGAAACCATGAAAATGGTTCTCCAAATAAATAATAAATCTATAGTCGGCAATGTAAATTTAGGCTTGTTATACTCTGAAATAGACAGTTTAGATAGATCTTTACAATGTTTTAATAATGCTTTAAAGCTTCAGCCTGACGAACCCTTGGTATATAGCAATAGAGGTTTTACTTATTATAAAATGAAACGTTATAACGAAGCATTAAAAGATATTAATAAATCTATAGAAATGTACCCTGAAAATTCATATGCATACAAAAATTTAGCCTTAGTGTATTTTGCACAAAATAATATCAGCGAAGGTTGCACAGCTCTACATTATGCCGAGCGTTATGGTTACGAAACAAACTATGGCGATGAAGTGAAAAAATTAAAAGAAAAATATTGTAAAAATTAAGCTTTCTCTTCCCAAATAGATGCCAGATGTACTATAGTTTGCACAGCCTTTTGCATATCTTGTATCGACACCCACTCTTGCTTGCTATGAAACGCGTGCTCGCCAGCAAATATATTAGGACAAGGTAAACCCATAAACGATAAACGAGAACCATCTGTACCGCCTCTTATACTTGATAAAACTGGGGTTACGCCTGTGCGTTTAACGGCTTCCATTGCATTCTCAATTATTTGTGGATGTTGATCTAACACATCTTTAAAATTGCGGTACTGCTCTTGCACATCAAATGTAAATGAGCACTTATTATATTTTGAAATTACTTTTTCAGTAATTTGTTTTAACTCAGCTTCCAATGCGTGAAGTGTTGGTGTATCAAATGCACGAATAATAAATTTAATAACTACTTGCTCTAAACCACCATTAATGGCCGTTGGATGCATAAAGGCTTGTTTCTTTTCGGTTGTTTCAGGAGTTTTATCTTTTGGAATTAGCGAAACTATTTCTGCGGCAATTTTTATTGCATGTTGCATTTTATCTTTGGCAAAACCCGGATGCGTAGGAAACCCTTTAATAGTAAGCGTTACACCATCTGCCGAAAATGTTTCGTTTTCAATATGCCCGAGTGTTTCGCCATCCATAGTGTATGCAAAATCTGCACCTAGTTTTTTTATATCGACTTTATCTACGCCTCGCCCAATTTCTTCATCGGGAGTAAATAAAATTTTTATAGCGCCGTGTTTAATTTCAGGATGATTGATTAGATAATTTACAGCATCCATAATTTCGGCTACGCCTGCTTTATTATCTGCACCAAGCAACGTTGTGCCATCGGTTGTAATAATATCATGACCAATTTGATTTTTTAAATCAACGTGTTCGCTAAATTTTATGATTTGCGTTTTATCGTTTATTAAAACAATATCGCCGCCTTGGTAATTTTTATTTACAATGGGGTTTACGTTTTCGCCGCTACAATCAGGCGAGGTATCCATGTGCGAGCAGAAACAAATAACAGGCACTTTTTTTGTAGTATTTGCCGGTAGGGTAGCATACACATAACAATGTTCATCCATGTGTGCATCGGTTAAACCCATATTTAATAATTCTTCAGCAAGAATTTTACCTAAGTTTTTTTGTTTTTCGGTAGATGGCGTTGTGGTAGATTCTGGGTCGCTTTGCGTATCTATTTTTACGTAGCGCAAAAAGCGTTCATCTACGGTGTATTTATAGGTTGAAGATATATTAATCATTTTTTTTTAGGCAAAGTTATAAAATTGCGGTTGATTTTGTATTTAGCTAACTAAAGACCTTCAAATACATTCTTTTGCTTTATCTTTGCGGGCAATTATGTTCAATCCTTCAACAAAAATTATTGGCATGTTGGGCGGCGGTCAGTTAGGCCGTATGCTTATACAAAGCGGCATGGATTTTAACTTATCTATGAATGCCCTCGACCCAGATAAAAATGCTCCATGCAATTATTTGGCAAATAAGTTTACCCAAGGTAGCCTTACCGATTATGATACCGTTTATAAATTTGGCAAAAAAGCCGATGTTATAACTATTGAAATTGAAAACGTAAACGTAGAAGCCCTTAAGCAACTTGAAAAAGAAGGCAAAGAAGTTTATCCGCAGCCGCATATTATAGAAACAATACAAGATAAAGGCTTACAAAAAATATTTTTTCAACGTCATAATATCCCTACTCCCGATTTCTTTTTAATTGAGAACAAAGAACAAATTGCTAAGTACAAGGAGTTTTTTCCCTTCTTTCAAAAGATGCGCAAAGGTGGTTATGATGGCAAAGGAGTTGTAAAATTAACCGATGCGGATAAATTAGAAAATGCTTTTGATGCGCCAAGTGTGTTAGAAAGATTAGTCGATTTTAAAACCGAAATATCTGTCATTGTTGCCCGCAATAAAAAAGGCGAAGTAAAAACATTTCCGGCAGTTGAATGCGCTTTTAACCCTGAAGCTAACTTGGTAGAATTTCTTTTTTCGCCGGCGCAAATTACCAAAGCCGTTGAAAAAGAAGCACAACGTTTAGCTGTTGATATTGCCGATAAGCTTGGTATTATTGGCATTTTGGCAGTAGAAATGTTTGTTACCAAAAGTGGCGAAGTATTGATTAACGAATTAGCTCCTCGTCCACATAACAGCGGGCATCATTCTATCGAAGCTAACATCACTTCTCAGTTTGAACAACATTTGCGTGCAATTTTAAATCTTCCTTTGGGCGATACTAGTTTATTATCTCCGGCCGTAATGCTTAATATTTTGGGTGAAAAAGGTTACGAAGGCAATGCTGTTTATCAAGGTATTGAAGAAACAATGCAAATGAGTGGCGTTCACATTCACCTATACGGAAAAGAAAAAACAAAATCGTTTCGTAAAATGGGGCATATTACCGTTACTGCCGAAAGCCTTGAAAAAGCTAAAGAAAAAGCGAATAAAGTAAAAGATATTTTTAAAGTAATCAGCAATTAATATGAGCACAAAAAAAGTTTTAGTCGGAATTATAATGGGTAGTGCCAGCGATTTACCTGTAATGCAAGCTGCCGCAGATATATTAAAAAAATTTAATGTGCCTTACGAAATTGATATTGTATCTGCACATCGTACACCCGAAAAAATGTTTACTTACGCAAAAGATGCTGTACAAAACGGTTTGAAAGTTATTATTGCAGGTGCAGGCGGCGCAGCGCATTTGCCAGGTATGGTGGCTTCGTTAACACCTTTGCCAGTTATTGGAGTGCCTGTAAAATCAAGCAATTCTATTGATGGTTGGGATTCTTTACTTTCTATTGTTCAAATGCCAAATGGTGTACCTGTTGCTACCGTTGCTGTAAATGCTGCACAAAACGCAGGTATTTTGGCCGCACAAATTATTGCTACTTCTGATAAAATAGTATTAAAAAAATTAGAAGATTTTAAAGAAGAATTAAAAACAAAAGTCCACGCATCTGCCAAAGAAATTAAAAAAAATAAAAAGTAATGCAGTGGTTCGAAGATTGGTTTAACACCTCTTACTACCATGTTTTGTATGGTAATCGTAACTACGAAGAAGCTGCATTTTTTGTAGATAATTTATTGCAACATATAGATTTACCCAAACAATCTCGTTGCTGGGATTTGAATTGTGGCAAGGGTCGTCACTCTTTTTACCTCAATAAAAAAGGTTACGAGGTTATTGGTACCGATCTTTCGGAACAAAGCATACAAGATGCCAAGCAATACGAAAGCGATAATTTACATTTTTATAAACACGATATGCGTAATTTATTTTACGCCAATTATTTTGATGCCGTGTTTAATCTCTTTACCAGTTTTGGTTATTTTAAAAGCAACCACGATGACGAAAAAGTATTTCAATCGGTTTACACTTCATTAAAACCAGGCGGTTTATTTGTAATTGATTTTTTTAACGCAGCTTGTATTGTGGCTAATTTAAAAGCCAGCGATGAAAAAGTTATTAATGATATATCATTTCACATTAAAAAAAAATTAGAAGGCAATATTATTTTAAAAGAAATTATAGCCGAAGATAAAACCGGAAAACACTATTTTAAAGAAGAAGTAAAAGCACTTACATTGGTTGACTTTACGAGCCTTGCAGAAAAGACAGGCTTTAAAATAAAACACACCTTTGGCAATTATAGTCTGCAAGATTTTGATGTAAATACATCAGAAAGATTAATTATTATTTTTGAGAAGTAACTTTTTGGAACCTATTTTATACATATCTCTTCTGTTTTTACCGGTGCTAATTGCAGGTATAACTGTGTTTTATGTAAAACTAACAGAAAGTCATTTAAAACTTTTGTTAGCCTTTAGCGCTGCTTATTTATTAGCTTTGTCATTTCTTCATTTAATACCCGAAATATTTTCTTCGCTTTTACCTAGGCAAGCAGGCTTGTGGATTTTAGCTGGATTTTTTATACAAGTATTGTTAGAGTTTTTCTCCAGCGGAATAGAACACGGGCATGCACATATTCATGCTGAAAAAAATAAAATTCCATTGGTATTATTGTGTGGTTTGTACCTTCATTCGTTTATAGAAGGCTTGCCTTTAGCCAATATATTTAATGCCGAACAAAGTAAGCAGGCAATTTCCTTTTTAATGGGCGTTACGTTACATAACATTCCAATTTCGTTAGCGTTTGCAGGTTTGCTTATTCATCAGCAAATAGCAAAAAATAAAATTATTTTATATTTATTATTGTTGGCGAGTATGGCTCCTTTTGGTGCATTAATTGGTCATTTTATAGAAATTACTTTTGGAAACATAGAATATCTATCTGTAATATTTACGGCTATTGTTGTTGGTATATTTTTACATATTTCAACGACTATCATTTTTGAAAGCAGTGAAAAAAATCATCGTTATCACATCACAAAACTGCTAAGTATATTGCTGGGTGTGGCTTTGGCTTATATACTCACTTAAATTTTAAAACTATAACAATGCTTGGATTAAAACTGGCCACCGACCCACGTTGGGTAAACATAGTAGAAAAAAACATTAGTGAGATTTTAACCGATCATGCTTGGTGCGAACAAAAAGCCGTAAGCAATTCTATTTCTATCGTAATTTCTTATCCCGAATATACGGATATCGTAAATGAAATGCTTTCTATTGCCAAAGAAGAATTAACGCATTTTGAAATGGTGCATGATAAAATTAAAGACCGTGGTTTTGTATTGGGTAAAGAACGCCGAGACGAATACGTAAACGATTTGTATAAGTTTATGCGTAAAGGACACAAACGAGAAATTGCTTTAATTGATAGATTACTTTTTTCTGCATTGATAGAAGCGCGTAGTTGTGAACGTTTTAAAGTGTTGAGTGAAGAAATTAAAGACGAAGATCTTAAAGTTTTTTATCGAGAATTAATGATAAGCGAAGCAACCCATTACACCACATATCTTTCTTTTGCTAGAAAATATGCCGGTGAAGAAGATGTTGAAAAACGATGGCAGGAGTGGCTTGTCTTTGAAGCTGATATTATCAGTAAATACGGCAAAAATGAAACTATACACGGATAGGTTTCTTATTCAAGCAAAAATCATTATTTTAGCTAAAAAAAAAAATAACATGAATAAATTATTAAAAATAGTATCAGCATTTTTGTTAATGACAACTTTAGTTGTCGCACAAAAAAAAGAGAAAGAAATAAAATACGAAAAAATATTTTATAAAGATACTAAAGTAGAAACGGCTGATTATACGCTTATTGTAAGTAATGCTGTATCAACCGATGCTGAAACAAAATTTAAAATTAAAGTCGTTAACAAAACAAATTCTTATCTTATATATAAACCTGAAGAAAGCAAGTTTACCATTAACGGTAAAACTATAGATGTAAAAGAAAAACAAATGCTGATTGATCCTTTTCAATCAGAAACTAAAGTAATAAATATAAAAGGAGAAGGTTATAACCGCATAAAAACATATTCTTTTTTAGCGGGTGGTATTTATAAAATAACTCCTGGAGCACCTATTCCTGCTGAAGACTTTAAACTTCCTCCTGCAAAAAATGAAATTGCAGCCGGACCATTTGTCATTAAGCAAGAAAAACTGAGCAAAGAAACTGATAAAACAATCGTTAAATTTAATTGCCTATACACAGGTGATAAAATGGGTTTAGTTGCCCCACAAAAAGCTAACATGCGTATGCCTGATGGTAAAGTTTATGCAACGACAAAAAAAGAAAAACCGTTTATTGTAGCAAAAGGAGAAAACGATAGTTTTGTTTTAGAATGGGACAGGATGCAAGGCGGCGGCAAAGCAACTGATATGCAATTTGCAGATATGATGATTATGTGGAATGATATGCTTAACGAAGCTAGTCTGGAGAAAACAAATGCAGAGACTATCAATTTAGAGTTTGATGATGTAAAAACAAAGTAAATATGCTTTTAGTATTTGCTTGATGAGACAATATTGAGAAACAAATAACTTTTAAATAATTAAAAATTGATATGACAGATAATAATTCAATTAATACCACTAAAAAAGAAGTAGAAGAATTTTATGATACCTTTAAAGCACATCAAAAAAAACTTGGTGTAAATATTAGACATAGAACAATCTTTAAAAATCTTAAAAAAGTAGGTTTAACTAATCAATCAAATGTAATTGAAATTGGTTGTGGTATAGGAACGTTAAGCAGTCTTATTATAAAATATCTAAGTTCAGGAAGTTTTGTTGGCGTAGATATTAGTAAAGAAAGTATTGAAATGGCTCAACAAATTAATGCTGGGTATAAAAATGCTAGTTTTGTTGTAAGTGATATGAGTACATTCTCTTATCCGAAAAAATTTGATGTGGTTGTATTACCAGATGTTTTAGAACATATACCTGTTGAACAACATACTAATTTGTTTAAAATACTTAATGAAATTACAACTAACGATGCCTTTGTACTTATAAATATTCCTGAACCAAATTATCTTAACTGGGTACGTAGATGTCATCCTGAAAAATTACAAATTATTGATCAATCTCTAAGTATGCAAGATCTACTAAATAATTTTTACCCTAATAATTTTAAATTATATTCGCTTCAACCTTATTGCCTTCATACAACAGATCCTGACTATTTGACAATTGTCCTGAAAAAAAATATGTATAAAGAAACTTATGTTCCTAAAAACAAATTAATATTGGGCTTTGAAAATGTTACTAGTAAATTGGCTTAATGAACCTCATATTATTTACTAATTTATTTCCTTATAAAAAGCCAGAACCGTTTTTAGTAACAGAATTTGAGATTGCTAAAAAGTATGCAGATTCCATAAAAATATTTACTTTATATGGAGACCCAAAGGATTCTATCATAGGGGTTAATGAAAGCATACAATGTTATTATCCCGTTTTTACATCAACTAATGATAAGATAAAACTACTTTTAAAAGGTGTATTTAATGTTGCTTCGGCTAAATTTCATTGGAAGGAATTTTTTAAGAAAAAAATATTTCTAAGCCTTAAAAAAACATATTGGTTTTTTGTAAGTATGCTAATAACACGTGCTGTTTTATCATCACCTTCTTATAAAAAACTGCTAAAGAATTTAAAAGAAATGAATTCTGCAACTCTTTATTTTTATTGGGGAGATAACTTATGTTGGATAATTCCTTATTTGGTAAAACATCTAGGCGATAATCACAAAATAGTTATGCGATTGCATAATTCTGATTTATATGAATATATAAAAGATGATTATGCACCATTACGAGAAGATATATTTGAAATAAGTCAGTCAATTTGTACTGTTTCCCAAAATGGCAAAAACTACTTATCTAATCGCTATCCTTTGTATGCTTCTAAAATTTATCTTTCAAAATTAGGTGTTGGTGATTATGGGCTTAATCCAACTATAAATCAAAAAGAAAAAGTAGTAGTAAGTGTTTCTAATCTTGTTCCATTAAAAAGAGTACATCTTATTTTTGAAACATTGCAAACCATGACTACTGAAATTACATGGCATCATTTTGGTGACGGTCCCTTATTGAGTGAAATATTAAATATCATATCTAAGGCAAGACCCGGGTTACATATTAAATTTCATGGTCATGTAAAAAATAATGAGATATTAAATTTTTACAAAAAAAATCCAATAAATGTATTTATAAATGTAAGTTCTGCTGAAGGAATTCCTGTTTCAATTATGGAAGCCTTCTCATTTGGAATTCCGGTAATTGCTACTGATGTTGGTGGGGTTTCAGAACTTGTAAATTCAAAAACGGGCATTTTATTAGATAAAGATTTTACAACAAATCAACTAAGTATGGCAATAAATCATTTAATTAATTCAGAAAAATTGATTGAAGATGATTATAGAAAACAAGCTAGGTTAGCTTTTATTGAAAAGGTAAGTTTAACTAACTACGATATTTTTTATGAAAAATTTCTTAAGTAAAAAACCAACGAGATTATATTATATTTTTGTTTCAAATATAAATAGTTAGAAAACAGCATTTAATATTTATAATTTACCAAGTGGGAGAAATTAAAAAACAAAGCATCAATAATACATTTCTAAGCTATATTGGTGCTGCGCTTGGCTTTTTAATTATTTATATACAGCCACATTTAATTCCCGCGTCAGATATTGGTTTATTAAGGCTTTTATACTCATTCTCTTGGATGACAGCAACCCTTATGCCTTTTGGTATTGGAAACATTACGATGCGCTTTTTTCCTAAGTTTAAAAATGATAATAACACACACAACGGTTTCTTTGCTCTTATTTTAATTGTAGCATCCATTGGAGCTTTTATAATAGGAGGAATATTATATCTAAACAAATCGTTTTTTGTTTCTTACTATCAAAAATCACCCGAATTTCCAGCTTATTTTAATGAAGCTATTTTATTTGCTTATATACTTTCGCTTACTTCGGTATATTCTTTGTACTCCTGGTCGTTACTAAAAACAACATTTACAGTTTTTTTAGCTGATATATTTACTCGTGTAGGGCAACTACTGGTAATTATACTTTATCATTATCAAGTGATAGATAAGCATACCTTAGTGCTTTTATATATTGGTGTTTTTTTAATACAACTAATATTGCTAATTTTTTATTTAGTGAAAATAAAAGCTGTTTCATTTAAAATAAATTGGTCTTTTTTTAATTCATTAAATAAACAAGATATTATTTTTTTTGGTGTTTTAATGATGCTTACAAGTTTTGCCTCGCTAGGTATTAAGGTTATTGACCAATTAATGATCGGACATTTTTTAAATGAAAAATCAGTTGGTATTTACGCTACCTGTGTAATGATTTGTGCTGTGATGGAAATACCATTTAATAGTCTGGAACGAATAGCTCAACCTAAAATATCTTCTGCTTGGCACAATAACGATACCACAGAAATAAAAAAGATTTATGAAATGAGCAGCAGGTATATGTTTTTTA
>JBDTJJ010000168.1:0-7172 GCA_039935895.1 Bacteroidia bacterium
GGGCTTCTTCTTTTATCTTTTAATTGTTTAAAGTGCGAAGGCGTTAAGCCTGTAATTTTTTTAAACTGATTGGATAAATGCGCCACACTACTGTAATTTAGTTTGTAAGAAATTTCGGTAAGGTTAAGCTCATCATATAAAATGAGTTCTTTAATTTTTTCTACTTTATGAATGATAATGAACTGCTGTATGGTAATTCCTTTTACTTCCGAAAATATATTAGAGAGATACGTATAATCAAAATTTAATTTTTCGGCAATGAAATCAGAGTAGTTAATTTTGGGTAATTCATCCGAGTAATGAATCATTTCGATGATTACATTTTTAATTTTTTCAATCAATACAGCACGTTTATCATCCATTAATTCTAGTCCGGAAGCAAGCAAACCATTTTTTAACCGCTCTCTTGTTTCGGCAGAAATGTTTTCCATAATATCAACTTCACCTAAATCGACAATAACAAAATGCAAGCCAAGTTTTTTCAACTCATCTTTAACCGCTATTTTGCAACGATTGCTTACCATGTATTTAATATAAAGCTTCAATTAGTTTTATTTATGGAATTGGTTTAGACAAATTTGCTCACTTTAAATAAGCAAGTGTTATATAAATTTAAGAAAAAGTTACATAAATCACACTTTTTTATTTTATAACCACTTATTAGGATTATACTTATTTATATAACAAGCCATGTAATTATAAAAAGGTAACAGCAGCTTGTTTAGCAATTTATAGAAATATTTATTTCCTTAACCTTAATTAAGAATTTTTATAATTTATTAGAGCGTAGCTTTACCGTCCCTTAAAAATAACTTTAAGTTTTTTTATATACAAAATGATAAAATCAATATTTTTAATAGATGATGATGCAGACGATGCTGAACTATTTGAAGAAACGTTAAATGAAATAGATTCGGTTATAATCTTTAACCGCGCTAAAGATGGCTGCGAAGCTTTAGAAATATTAGAAGAAGGAATTATAATACCCGATTTAATTTTTTTGGATATTAATATGCCGCGCATGGATGGCTGGCAATGCTTGGGGAAATTTAAAAGTAAAGATCTTTTAAAAGATATTCCGGTTATTATGTACTCTACTTCTTCAAATCAAAAAGATAAAGAAATAGCTATTAAATTAGGCGCGATAAATTTTATCAGTAAGCCAAGTAATTTAACCGAACTTAAAAATATTTTACAAGCGGTAATCGCAAATGGATAAGAAGTACGTTAAAAAACTTCTATCATTTTTGTTATCTGAGTTTGAATAACTGAACAAGGTGTCAAGAATGGTTTATCTATAATTGAAAGTGTTATAGATTGCTGGTTAATGATATATGATTCAACAATAGTTTCTATACCCTGAACTGAAATAGAAATATTACCCACTAAACTATCACATTGAAACGTGCCACCTTTGCCGGTAACTTCCTGCTGCATTTTTATTATTAAGTCGGGTGTTATACCCGCAAACTGTACATCAAAATTTGGACAAGTCGCCATAAGTAATTATTTATCGTTTAGTAATAAATTGAGTTTATTATTCAATAATAATAGTTTTCTCTATGGTAAAATGAAACTCTACTCTTCTATTTAATTGTGCTTCTGCATAATAGCATATTACAACCGGACCACAACAATTAGCCATTTTAGTTAAACAGTATCCTTTTGCTAATACACGTTTAGGGTTAATAGTATGCGTCGCACCAAATGTTTTGCTAACTTTATACGTCAAGAATGCTCATACTTTATAAAAGTTCAGCACGACAATTAAATAAACTCGACTTTAATGTGTAATTTATTAACAAATTTATTTAGGTAATAATGCCTAATTTTCGGGTTCAATTTTAGATATATATGAAAAGAATTTTATTGTTAAGCATTTGTTTAATCAGTATTTTTTTAACCGCACAAACATCTCCACAATATAATTCGGCAGAGATTTTACAAAAGTTGAAAAAACTAAATACGGTTGGTTCTGTACTTTATGTAGCAGCACACCCTGATGACGAAAACACACGTTTGTTAGCTTATTTATCTAACGAAAGAAATTTACGCACTGGCTATTTATCATTAACACGTGGTGATGGCGGACAAAATTTAATTGGTAAAGAACAAGGCGAGGCATTAGGATTAATTAGAACGCAAGAATTATTAGCGGCTCGCAGAACAGATGGTGCCGAACAATTTTTTACACGCGCAAACGATTTTGGTTTTTCTAAAAACCCCGAAGAAACTTTTTCTATTTGGAATAGAGATAGCATACTGGCCGATGTGGTTTTAACGATTAGAAAATTTAAACCTGATGTAATTATTTGTCGCTTTCCAACAACAGGCGAGGGCGGACACGGACATCACACCGCTTCGGCTATTTTAGCTTTGGAGGCTTTTGATGCGGCGGCTGATCCAACAAAATTTTCGAATCAGTTAGCGTATGTGCAAGTTTGGCAAGCAAAACGCATTTTTTGGAACACCTTTAATTTTGGTGGAACGAATACAACATCACCTGATCAGTTAAAAATAGATGTCGGTGTTTTTAATCCGTTGTTAGGAAAAAGTTATGGTGAAATTGCGGCAGAGAGCAGATCGATGCATAAGAGTCAGGGTTTTGGTTCTGCAAAAACAAGAGGCGAATCGATAGAATTTTTTAAGCTTTTAAAAGGAGAACCCGCTACAATAGATTTGTTTGAGGGGATTAATCAAACATGGACAAGATTTACACAGACTTCAAAGTTTGAAAAAACACTGAATGATGTAATTGCAAAATACAATCCGCAAAATCCCGAAAAAATTGTGAGTGATTTAGTTTTTTTCTATAAACAACTTTTAGCATTAGATGAAAGTGATGCCAACATAAAATATTGGAAAACAGTAAAACTAAAAGAATGCGAAACACTTTTACTTACCTGTAGCGGTTTATGGATGGAAGCCTATGCAGCAGATTATATGGCTGTTGCGGGAAATGATGTTTTAATTACAGCGCAAATAATTAAAAGGAATAACGACGAGGCAAAAATAAATTCTGTAGATTATTTTAGCCAAACAGATAGTACAATTACGTTGAAACTAAAAACAGATTCGCTTTATACATTTAAGCACAAAGAAAAATTAGCGACTACAATTCCGTTTTCAAATCCGTATTGGTTAAACGAAAAACACACCATTGGAATGTACACGGTAAACAATAAACAATTAATTGGTAAACCCGAAAATGATGCGGCGGTTAAAGTGATTTTTGATGTAACTATAAACGATTTGAATTTAAAAATTGAGCGTGGTTTAGTGTATAAATATACCGATCCTGTTAAGGGAGAAGTTTATCGTCCGTTTGAAGTTTTACCTCCCGCAACCATAAATATTTCTGATAAAGTATTTGTGTTTAGTTCGCTTACAGCTAAAGATATTTCATTTACCGTAAAAGCAAATACTGCAAATGTAAATGGCACGGTACAAATAAAAGCACCCGAAGGTTGGATAATCAACATTAAAAACCCTGATTTTAAATTGGTAAATAAAAACGATGAAGTTATTATTGATGCCACATTAACGCCTACGAAAAACAGCAACGATGGTAAATTACAAGCTTCGGTAAGTATTGATGGAACAACCTATACAAAAAGTATTCGTCGCATTGAATACGATCATATTCCATATCAATTTATTTTAAGTGATGCTGAAGCTAGCATTGTGCATGTAGATTTAAAAAAGACTGGCAATATTATTGGGTATATTCCTGGTGCAGGCGATGATGTGGTTGCTTGCTTAAAACAAATTGGCTATGATGTTACCTTGTTGACGGATGAATTATTATCGAAAGAAAATCTTTCCAAATATAATTGCATTATTACCGGTGTTCGTGCTTATAACACAAACCAGCGCTTACAGATTCATTATAATAAATTAATGGAGTATGTAAAAAATGGCGGCAATTTAATCGTACAATATAACACCAACAACCGCATTGGACCTGTTGGCACAAAGGTTGGGCCTTATCCGTTTACTATTTCCAGAGATAGAGTTACCGACGATAATGCCGAAGTTAGATTTACAAATCCTAAACAGGTTGCTTTAAATTCTCCTAACATCATTACGCAAAAAGATTTTGAAGGATGGGTACAAGAACGCGGAATTTATTTTGCAACCGATATAGATAAAAATTACGAAACTATTTTTTCGATGAACGACCCGAAAGAAAAAGCAAGCGAGGGAAGTTTAATTATTGGCAAATATGGCAAAGGAAATTTTGTCTATACAGGTATTGTTTTCTTTAGAGAATTACCTGCAGGCGTGCCAGGTGCGTATCGTTTGTTTGCAAATTTAATAAGCCTTCCACAAAATAAATAATGCACGAAGAAAAATCTTCTATATCTAAAAAATGGCGAAACGCTTACGTGTTAGTCATTAGTGTTTTAGTAATGCTTATTATTTTCTTTTACTTTTTTACAAAACAATTTGCATGAGCAAGATAGATTGGTTTGTCCTTATTGTAACCCTACTTGCTGTAATTACCTACGGCATTTACAAAAGTAAAAGCGAAAAAACCTTAGATGGTTATTTTAAAAGCAGCAATTCTATGAGTTGGTTTTTAATTTTGCTTTCTATTATGGGCACGCAAGCAAGTGCCATTACGTTTCTTTCTGCACCCGGACAAGCCTATACCGATGGCATGCGCTTTGTTCAATACTATTTTGGTTTGCCTCTGGCAATGGTAGTGCTTTGTGTAACGTTTATTCCAATCTATCATAAACTAAAAGTTTTTACAGCTTACGAATTTTTAGAACAACGCTTCGATTTAAAAACACGTGCCTTAGCATCGATATTATTTTTAATTCAACGTGCACTGTCAACAGGTATTAGTATTTATGCACCGTCTATTATTTTATCTTCTCTTTTGGGCTGGAATATTTATTACACCAATTTAGTGATGGGAGGTTTCTTAATTATTTACACCGTAAGCGGTGGCACCAAGGCCGTTACCTACACGCAAATGCAGCAACTCGCCATCGTATTTATCGGTATGTTTTTAGCGGGATATATGGTTGTGCACATGTTACCCGAAGGCGTTAGTTTTTATGATGCCTTGCATGTTGCGGGTAAGATGGGAAAACTAAATGTTATTGAAACAAAAATTGATATTACCGATTCGCATTGGTGGAAAGATAAATACAATATTTGGAGCGGTTTAATTGGGGGATTTTTTTTAGCGCTATCTTATTTCGGGACAGATCAATCTCAGGTTGGGAGATACTTAACAGCCAAAAACACCAATGAAAGTCGCATTGGTTTATTAATGAACGGATTGGTAAAAGTGCCTATGCAATTTTTAATTCTATTGGTGGGAAGTTTGGTTTTTGTTTTTTATATGTTTTATCAATCGCCCGTTTTCTTCAATCAAAAGCAAGTAGAAAAAGTGTTAGCTACCAATTATAAAAGTGAATTTGTCGCGCTTCAATCCAAAAACGATTCGTTAAATATCATCAACCAAACGCAAACACATCAACTGGTAAATTCATTTCATCAAGCAAATAATTTACAGACGGAACACATTCAATCATCTTTAAAAGAAACCGAAAAGCAATCAAAAATTATTCGTACAGATGCTATTTCATTAATGAAAAAAGCAGATACAACGGCAGATACCAACGATACTAATTATATATTTTTATATTTCGTTGTACAAAATCTTCCACGCGGTTTAATAGGTTTATTAATTGCCATGATTTTTTTAGCAGCTTGGGGAAGCATTGCTGCCGCATTAAATTCGCTTGCATCAACCACAGTTATAGATTTATACAAACGCTTTTGGGCAAAAGAACAAACCGAAACGCATTACTTTAAAGCCTCTCGTTGGATAACCTTTGGCTGGGGTTTATTTTGTATTGCAACTGCTATGTTTGCCAGTAAATTGGGTAGTTTAATTGAAGCCGTTAATGTGTTAGGCTCTTTGTTTTATGGCACAATTTTAGGCATTTTTTTAGTCGCGTTTTACCTAAAAAAAATTGGCGGAAAAGCTGTTTTTTACGCCGCCATCACTACCGAACTTTGTGTTATCTCAATTTACATTTCCGACATTATTTCATTTTTATGGCTTAATGTAATTGGTTGTTTGTTGGTCATGTTATTTGCTTGGTTGTTACAAACTATACTTGGTAAAAAACCTATTCCAGCTAATTAACTATAAGCTAATCCCTCAATCAAACACACAGTATCTTAAAAATAATTAAATTTAGAAAGTTTTAAATGAACAATTTTTTAGATACTCCTATTGAATACCTTAAAGGCATTGGTCCTCAGCGTGGCGATATGCTGAAGAAAGAATTGCGAATATTTACGTATAATGATTTACTTACACTCTATCCTTTTAGATATGTTGATAGAAGTAAGTTTTATAAAATAAAGGACATCACCGAAGATTTGCCTTATGTGCAGCTAAAAGGAAAAATTATTCGTACAGAGTTGCTTGGCGAAAAATTTACCAAACGTTTTGTGGCTTATTTAAAAGATGATACCGGCATTATAGAATTAGTTTGGTTTCAAGGCGCTAAGTGGCTGGAAGGAAAATTTAAACCCGATACCGAATATGTTGTGCTTGGCAAACCATCTGAATTTAGAGGCAAATACAATCTTGCGCATCCGGATGTTGATTTGGCAAGTGATGAAAGCATCAAATTAAATTCTGTTTTGCAACCTGTTTATCCAAGCACCGAAAAACTAAAAAGTAAAGGCTTAGATAGCAAAGGCATTTTAAAATTGCAGGAAATTTTAATTCCGCAACTGCAAAATAAAATAGATGAAACATTACCGGAAAGTATCATCAATCACTATAAATTTATTAGTAAAGAACTTGCTGTTAAACAAATTCATTTTCCCGAAAACCCTGAATTACTAAAGAAAGCCGAGCTTCGCTTAAAATTTGAGGAACTGTTTTACATTCAATTAAAATTATTAAAAACCAAACAGTTTAGAAAACACAGCATACAAAGTTTTGTGTTCGAAAAACTAGGACACTACTTCAATTCTTTTTTCAATGAGCACCTTCCTTTCGAATTAACTAACGCACAAAAACGCGTGATTAAAGAAATTAGAACCGATGTGCGCAACGGACAACAAATGAATCGTTTGTTGCAAGGCGATGTTGGTAGCGGCAAAACCATTGTATCATTAATGTGTATGCT
>JBDTJJ010000169.1:0-2890 GCA_039935895.1 Bacteroidia bacterium
GCACCAAATTTGCCGTCTTCGTAATAATTTCCGCTTTTAAGCGATTGAATAACTTTTACAAACGTATCCTGAAAAAAATCTTCAGTAAGATCTCTGTCTCTTACCAAAAGGTAAATACATGAATAAACTTTTTGTTTGTGGCGCTTAATTAATATAGCTAAGGCTTCTTCGTTACCCTTTATATATAGGCTAACTAAACGGTTATCATCTAAGTTTTGAATAGACATAGGCGTTGCTTTTTACTTGTTTATAAGATACTAAAATGTAAAAAGTAGATTTTTGCCTATGTGTCCTCCGTTTTTTTAAATGAAATTAATTATACAAGTATAATACTATTTTTTTATATGTGAAAAAATTTAACACTTTAATTTACGGTTCAAATAGCCTAAAATAATAGAAAAGAAGGCTGTTAATTCATTTTAGCTTCCAATACCATAATAAATTCGGGTATTTGAGCTTCAAATTTTTTATCGTCAAATAAACGAAGCATGGTATAAGTGCCACTCATTTTACCAATTTCAGTTTTTAAATTGCAACCAGATGTGTATGTATATTTTTTATTTGGCTCTATAACCGGTTGCTGCCCTACTACGCCTTCGCCTTGCACCTGGCTATAATCGCCATTGCTATCATAAATATGCCAATGCCTGCTAAGAAGCTGTATGCTAAAATCGTTTTTATTTTCGATGGTAACCGTGTATGTAAAAAAGTATTGATTGTCTTTTGGCAAGCTATGCGTTGGCGAGTAGGCCGTTTTAACCGAAATTTCTACTCCCTGTGTAAGCGCTTTTATCATTGTAAACAAAGGTATATTAATATTTTTTTGTTTGTGCAAAGATATGGTAAAACCTAAATATTTAACTTGCTAAAAATTATTGTATGCAAATTCTTACTAATTATTCTCTTAAAAGATACCACACCTTTGGTACAGATGTGTATGCGAGTTATTTTACTGAAATAAATTCGGTTGAAGATTTTAAAGAATTACAAAAATCGGATGTATATAAAAATAATCTATCCTTAATTTTAGGTGGAGGAAGCAATTTACTTTTTACCAAAAATTACGAAGGCTTGGTTATTAAAAATAATTTAAGCGGAATAGAAATTGTAAAGCAAGATGATAATTACGTTTTTGTAAAAGCTGCTGCGGGCGAGAACTGGCAAGACTTTGTTTTATTTTGTGTAAGTAATAATTATGGTGGGGTAGAAAATTTATCTTTAATACCGGGCTGTGTAGGCGCTAGTCCTATGCAAAATATTGGCGCTTATGGTGTAGAAATAAAAGATGTTTGTTTTGAAGTTAATGCCATAGACGTAAAAACAGGCGAAGATAAAACATTTAGTAATGAAGAATGTAAATTTGGTTACCGCGAAAGTGTTTTTAAACATATTTATAAAAACAAATACTTAATAACTTCAGTTGTTTTTAAATTAAATAAAAAACCAATTTTTAATACATCTTACGGTGCTATTGAACAAGAATTGAAAGCTATGGGTGTTACACAGCCAAGCGTTAAAGCCATTAGTGATGCCGTTATACAAATTAGAAGTTCTAAATTACCCGATCCGGCAAAAATTGGTAACGCCGGTAGTTTTTTTAAAAACCCCGAGATAAGCCAACAAAAGCACCACGAATTAAAAGAGCAATTTCCTGCTTTGGTAGCTTATGCCTTAGATAATGGCAATTACAAATTAGCCGCAGGTTGGCTTATAGAACAATGTGGTTTTAAAGGCAAACGTTTTGGTGATGCAGGCGTGCACGTAAATCAGGCTTTGGTTTTGGTTAATTATGGTTCTGCCAACGGAAACGAAATCTATAATTTATCGCAACAAGTTTTAGATGCTGTGCAACATAAATTTGGTGTTGTTTTAGAGCGAGAGGTAAATATTTATTAGACTTTTCCTTGGGAAATATTGTTTTTTGTAAAAGGTCGAAGTCATTCCGAACTTGTTTCGGAATCTCATGAGATGCTGAAACAAGTTCAGCATGACAACTTATTGTCATTTCGAGCGAAGTCGAGAAACTCATTCGTGCTAATTCGTATTATTCGTGGCAAAAATCTGTGCCATCTGTGGCAAAGTATCTTAGTAAGGCGATTGCTTTTTCAAAATCTTATAAAGCATTTTCGGGAAAAATCTTTTTATATAAACGGTCATAATTTCTTTGCGACCTACTAAAATTTCTTGCTTGTTATTTTCAATTGCCGCTAAAATTTTGGTAGCGCATTCTTCGGCCGTCATAGCATCTACATGACTTTCATCCATTTTAGCATGTTTGCTTCCATCGGCTAAAACTGCATTGTTAGATATGTTTGTCTTAATTTTACCCGGACAAACCAATAAAACGTTAATGTTATCTTTTTCAACTTCTAATCGTAACGATTCAAAATAGCCGTGCAACGCATGTTTAGCTGCCGAATAACTTGAACGCAAATAAAAGCCAAACTTACCAGCAATGCTGCTAATAACCGTAATTTGTCCGCTTTGCTGTTTTATCATTACAGGTAAAACAGCTTTTGCGAGTGCAACTTGGGCAAAATAATTAATTTCAAATAAATTTCTTTCGGTGGTTTTAGTTGTGGCAATAGCTTCCGCCCGCTGACTCATGCCGCCATTATTAACCAAAATATCTATTCGGTTAAACTTGGTAATAATTTGTTGCACGTAAGTTTTAGCAAGGCTTGTATCAGCCAAATCAAATGGAATTAGTAGATAGTTTTCTTTAGCCAAATTGGCTTTTTGCGCAACGGCTTCCAGGGTAGCTTCATTCCTTGCCGATAAAATAATTTTGGCTCCGCGCTTAGCTAATTCAAAAACTAAAGCCTCTCCAATTCCTGAAGAGGCTCCTGTTATCCAAACTACTTTTTGGTTAAAATACATATATTACGTA
>JBDTJJ010000170.1:0-3331 GCA_039935895.1 Bacteroidia bacterium
TTTTTTTATTTATAGGATTTATGATGGTATAAGCAATTTCATAATTGCCTTTAGACTCGGGCTTTAACGCCTGTTGTATAGCTTCTGTTACTTTGGTGCGATCTTCTTCAATAATATTATTTAAAGCCAGCGATAATTCTATTTCATCATTTGGCGAAAGACCAAACCATTCTTTTAAACGGGTGTTGCCAATAAATTTATTTGTTAGTGGGTTTAAATCCCAAATGCCTAACTCAGCCGCATTTATGGTAAAATTAAGTTGCTCTTCGTGTTCCTTTATTTCGGCGAGGCTTTTAACTTCTTTTGTTGTTTCGTTGCAGGTAACTAATACGCCTCTATCGTCGCTATCTTCTCCGTTAACAATACTATGACTAAACGTCCAATACTCATCTTCCATTTTTCCATTACGATAAATGGGAATTAATTGATTTTCGCTCCAGGTAGATTCTCCCGTTTTAAGTACTCCCTCAATTAATGGATGTATAGTATCCCAAACCTCTGACCAAGCTTCTTTTGCCGGCATACCTAAAATGGAAGGATGCTTGCCGTTTATGCCTAAACTTGGTCGGTATGCATCGTTATAAAAGCAAATTAATTCTTTGCCCCACCATAAAAACATAGGGAATTTTGAATTTAAAATAATGCCAAGGGTTGTGCGTAAGCTTTGTGGCCAACTATCAATATTGCCTAATGATGTTTTGCTCCAATCTTTTTCAAGAATGAGTTTGCTCATTTCGCCATCACATTTAAGAAATTGAATATTATTGTTAGATGCTTTCATATAAGTTGTATTGCGACTCAGTTTGTAATTAAAACTTTTAAATATAATTAATTAGTAATATACAGCGTAAATACTTACTTAAATATTAAAAACTGTTAAGCTTTGTAATTAAATTTTTTAAGAAAAAATAATTTAAAGAGATTGGTTTATTTGTTTAAATTTGAGAATGAATATCAAGAGATACATAATACTTGCTGATGACGATCCAGATGACAGATTATTATTTGAAGAAGCTATAAAAGAGGTTGATTATAACACAAAACTTATTTCTTCGATAGATGGTGCTCATTTAATGAGTACGCTAATTGCTACTGTTCCACCTAAACCAGATATTATATTTTTAGATATTAATATGCCTAAAAAAAATGGCTTCGAATGCTTAGAACAAATAAGATTATCGCCTAAGCTTAAAGATATACCTGTTATTATGTATTCTACCACAGCCCAATTAGATGCGGTGAATAAAGCATATAAGGCAGGAGCCAATTTTTACGTGCAAAAGCCTGATACTTTTTGTAATTTAAAAACAGTTATAGAAAAAGTGCTGTCTATTAATTTTACATTAGGAAGTAAAACTACTTCTCGAGATTCGTTTTTAATTACTATTTAGTTTTATTTTCAGGTTGTTTAAATCCGTTTTTAGACAAGTTTAAACCATACGTATAATTGGTTGAAAGTATTACATCGTTGCAATCAAAATGTTTAATCACTCCATCTTTTTGCAGAGCCACTACCCAGCAACTGTTTTGGTGCATACCATAATCTATAATTAACATGGCCTCTCCTCTCCCAAGCGGAGTTTCTACTAATATCGAAGGGTTTAATTGAAGTATCATAACGATAATTTTTATTAAAAACGATATTCAATTTATATGCCAATTTCTAAAATATAAACGGAGAAAAATGTGCAAATTAATCCCCGTTTAGTTTTAATGTTTAGCCATAAATTATAATCTAATTTTTCCTTCTAAGCCATCGTCTAAAGGTTTTCCGGTAACGGTGCCAATAGCAATTTTAAACATTTGAATGATTTTACCGTTTTTGGTATCCCAATAATAACCGTCTTCGGGTACAAATTTAATAATGCTTAAATCGGCATCATCTTTTCCATCTTTAAACCAAACATGGGCTACGGGAGTCCATAATTCTTCGATTTTTTGCTTATCTTCTGTAACAGATGCCTTTCCAAATAAGGTCATAAATTCAGAATCACCGCTATTTAAAAAGAACAACTGTACTTTATCATCTGTTTTTAAATGGAGATTTTGATCTGATGATTTACTGCTAAAAAACCACAACACACCTTCGCTATCAACCTTTAAAACACTCATTGGTCTTGTTGAAAGTGGTAACTGATTTAATTTTGTTGTAAATAAACAAATGCGTGCTTTCTCTGCTAATTCATTTATTTTTTCGGCGGCTTTGTTATGCCCTAAATTTTCTATACTTCCCATAATAATTTTTTATAAAGTATAGTTAAAATTAAATACCAAAATTTTATGAAGGATTGGGGTATAATTATCCCAAATTTAAACTGGTATAAAGTTTTTATGTATAATGAAAACTCTATATTATGGAACCGACAGACGAAACATTTGAAAGACATGAAATGAAAACTTTAGTTGAATGTATTCAACTAATTACAAAACGTGGATATAAATCAAATTTTATTGCTTTAGATGGTGATAAAATAAAAGGCGAAAGAGCCATACCATACTCACCCGAGGAAATTAAAATAAATACTTTTTATCGTTTTGAAGGAAATAGCGATCCGGGAGATAACTCAATATTATATGCCATAGAAACTATTGATGGCGAAAAAGGCTATTTAACCAACGCTTACGGCCCATATTCTGATACAAAAGTTACTTCTTTTATACAAAATGTAGAAGATATTGAAAAGCATACAGGTAATAGACAGCCATCTCTGTGGAAAAAAATCACTAACGCATTTAGTTAAACTTTTTTACAAAGAATATCTTGCTTGCGGAGTGATGCTTAAATCGCAAAAGTCTTTCTGTAAATATTTAAAGTAACCTGTAACAGCAATCATGGCTGCGTTATCGGTACAATACTCAAACGAAGGAATAAAAACTTTATACTTTTTTTGAGTTTGTAAATCTAATAATCGACTACGAAGTAACGAATTTGCCGATACCCCTCCTGCAATGGCAAGTGTTTTAATATTGTGTTGCTGTGCGGCATCTAACAATTTTTTAAATAAACTATCTGCTAAACTTGCTTGGTAAGATGCGCATATATCAGCTAAATTTTCTTCTATAAAGTTTGCATTTTTTTTAGTCTCGTTTTGTATAAAGTATAAAAAAGCAGTTTTAATTCCGCTAAAACTATAATTAAACTCCGACATATTACTTATAGGAAATTTATATTTTTTTGCGTCTCCTTGCTTTGCATATTTATCTATCAGCGGTCCGCCGGGGTAGGGGAGTCCCAAAATTTTAGCAGCCTTGTCAAAAGCCTCACCTACAGCGTCATCCTGCGTTTCGCCTAATAATTCAAAATTTAAATAGTCTGTAACTTTTACAATTT
>JBDTJJ010000171.1:0-3558 GCA_039935895.1 Bacteroidia bacterium
CTGTTTTGTAATCGGCTTTAATGTGTGATAATACAGGTGCACCTTCTGCAATATGTAAATAAGCCGGATTAAGTTTTTGTGCGCAACGATAAATATATTGACGAGCTTGTACCGGTGAAATACCGCAAGAAGTACGGGCACTACTAGGTACATTGGTAATAGAATCTAAATCTATTTCTACACCACAATAACATGCCGAGCAAAAATCTATACAAGCATCAATAGCTTGCATAAAGGTTTGTTTTTCGCGAATGAAAATATCTTCGTAAGTATTATAAAATAAAAACTCTGGATTATCTTTAAATTTTTGTAAAATATTTCCTGCATTATATTGTTCATGTAATGATAAAACAGCATATTTATTTAAAGCACCTTCTTCAAAAGCATAACTAAAACTATTACCGCTATGCCTGCCTTCAAGCGCACGAAAATCGGTATGAGCATCACAATTAATAGTATTAATACCTTTTGTACAGGCAATTTTTTCGCGTCGCAAAGATTCATTTACAGCTTTAATAATAGGGTAGGAGTTGTTGTGCCCGCCACCAATAACGATAGGAATTTTTTTTGCAGCAATAATTTTTTCTACTATTTCAACCACGCGCGCATCGATAAACTCAACCAATTTGCGCAGTTTTTCTATATCAAATTTATTTTTTGAAGATGTATTAGCTGCTTGCGCCATTAAATCATCTACATCTACTTCGCCAAGTACAATAAGATTTTCGGCACTAAAAAAAGCATTGTCTTGTAAATTTAACACATTTTCTACGGCAGGTTTCCAAGCGGTGCTTGCACCCGGGCGACCATAATTAGCACGTACACCAATATCTTCTGGAATGCCGAACATAACAAATTTTGCCGGAGATTGTTGTAGGAAATTATCTACATCGTCTGCATTTTTTATACAGGCAATTTTATCTCCAATTTTACACTCGCCATAACGACTACGTGTAAGTTCTTTAATTTCTTTTTGTGTGTAGTATTTAAAATGTAGCATGTTGGTTTAAACAGTCCAGTTTTCAGGGTCTTCGCGCCATTTTTTTAAAGAAGAAATACTAGCTTCATCTATATAATTTTCTTTTACGGCTTGCTCAATTAATGCATGATAATTACATAAAGAAACAGCTGCACATTTTGCTTTTTTAAAGGCAGTTTCGGCAATTTTAAAATCGTAGGTGAAAATAGAAACTAAGCCTTTTACAGTACAACCCGCTTCGCGCAAGGCATCAACAGCTTTAAGGCTGCTGCCACCGCTGCTAATTAAATCTTCTATAACAACAACACTTTGTCCTTTTTCTATATGTCCTTCAATTAAATTAGTTAAACCGTGTTTTTTTGCATCGCTACGTATGTAAACAAAAGGTAAACCCAAGTCTTGAGCAACTAATGCGCCGTGTGCAATACCGCCAGTAGCAACCCCGGCAATAACATCAGGCTTGCCAAATTTTTCTACAATAAGCTCACAAAATTGTTGGCGTATATAGGTTCTTATCATTGGATACGATAGCGTTAAGCGATTATCGCAATAGATAGGAGATTTTATGCCGCTTGCCCACGTAAAAGGTTTTTTAGGTTGAAGTTTTACGGCTTTGATTTGTAATAAATATTCGGCAATTTTGAGTGCGGAATCAGTGTGTTGAATCATGGCGCAAAAGTATAATTTGACTTTATTATTTAAAAATTAATTATGAACAAATCGACCATTATAGTGTATTTGAATGATTTTAAGCTTGTTTTTTATGACGAAACGGATGCGTTAAAATACGCAAGCGAGATAAAAACACCTTTTAATGCAAAGAAACTAGCTGAAGAAGCTAAAATAACCGAGAAAGATATTTTTATTGAATGTAAAAACCTGAAAGAAAACTTTGCTGAATTTGGTAAAGAGTTTATTATAATTGAAGCTGCCGGCGGATTAATTAAAAATGATGCGAGCGAAATATTATTTATTTACCGACACGATAAATGGGATTTACCAAAGGGGAAATTAGAAAAAAAAGAAACTCCGGAAGTTGCTGCGGTACGTGAGTGCCAGGAAGAATGTGGTTTAAAAGATATAACGCTACAAGATTTTTTAATAAATACGTACCATATTTATTTATTTAAAAAAGGTTGGGCTTTAAAGAAAACATATTGGTATAACATGCTTTGCAACGAAACAAATTTAGTACCCCAGTTAGAAGAAAGCATTACAGATATTGGTTGGAAAAATATAATTGAAATACCGGGTATGCTAAACAATACATACTATAATATTATAGATGTTTTAGAGGAAGCCAATTTGTTGAATATATAAATTATTAAAGTTGTATTTGCGTTAGGGATTGAAGAGAAAAACTTTTGTTGTAATCAACAAAATTTGAAACGTAAAGCCCGACGGCGCAGAGATTTCTCACATTCGTTCGAAATGACAATGCGCCGGAACGCCCAAAATAAAACCCACCCCTCGCCCCTCTAAGGAGGGGAATAGTTGCGATAAATTACAAAGAGAGATTAGTTACAAATATTCTTGATTTTTCAATTTCGGTGTACATAATTTTATCGTTCTCTACAAACTTTACTTTTTTGCGGTAATCGCTTACGGTTTGTTCAATAATGTGAGATGATTTTACGGGTTTTCTAAACTCTAATGCCTGCGCAGCATTCATAAATTCGATACCAAAAATTTTATATACGTTTTCTATAACCTTGTAGCATTTAGTAGCGGCGTTGGCGCCCATAGAAACGTGGTCTTCTTGTCCGTTGGAAGAAACAATACTATCTACAGAAGCAGGCGAACACAATTGTTTATTTTGACTAACAATAGATGCGGCGGTGTATTGCGGAATCATAAAGCCCGAATTTATGCCCGGTTTTGCTACCAAAAACGGTGGCAAGTTGCGTATGCCCGAGATAAGTTGGTAGGTACGTCTTTCTGAAATGCTGCCAAGTTCGGCAATAGCCATCGCTAAATAATCTAAGCCAAGTGCCAGTGGTTGTCCGTGAAAGTTACCGCCCGAAATAATTTCATCTTCATCCGGAAAAATAGTCGGGTTATCTGTTACCGAATTAATTTCTGTTTCCATAATTTGTTGTACATGCCTAACTACATCTTTTGTAGCGCCGTGCACCTGCGGTATGCAACGAAAAGAATAAGGATCTTGCACCCAGGGTTTTTTCTGCGTGATGAGTTTACTGCCTTTTAAATAATTTCTAACAGCTTTGGCAGTCTCTATTTGCCCTAAGTGCGGACGAACGTTTTGAATTAATTCGCTAAATGGGTTTATTCTGCCAAGGAAAGCATCTACAGACAAAGCGCCTGTAAAATCGGCCAGTTTATTAAGATGATTACTTTTTAAAATACTCCACACGCCATAAGCACTCATAAATTGGGTGCCGTTTAAAAGCGCCAAACCTTCTTTAGATTGCAATTTGATGGGAGATAATTTTGATTTTTTGTACAGATTTTCGGTACTTGTTTTTTTACCTTGATAATGCACTTCGCCAAAACCAAGTATGGGTAAAGTTAGATGCGCAAGCGGAGCTAAATCTCCGGAAGCACCAAGCGAACCTTGC
>JBDTJJ010000172.1:0-3516 GCA_039935895.1 Bacteroidia bacterium
AGATGCACTTCGGCAAGCGAGGTAAAGAAAACATCAATAGGAAGATTGGGTACTATTTTTTCGCGTGGCGTTAATTTTAATACACCATCTGTCGATTTTAGTGTTTTATTTTGAGGAATAACGTAAATATTATTTGGCGCAAGATGTATATCATCTGTAATTTCATTTACAGGTATAGTAGTAACCTTAGCCAAAATTTCGGGTAAAATACTTTCGTGCGTGGGGTCTAAATGCTGAACAAGTACATAAGCCATACCCGAATTTGCAGGAATTGCTTTAAGAAAACGCTTAAACGCATCCAACCCGCCTGCCGATGCGCCAATACCTACAATAGGAAAATCTTGCGTAGATTCTGGTGGAGTGGTTTTTGTGTTTTTTAAACTCATTGCTCAGAATTTATTATAAAATTGTAAATAAAAAATAATTACTTAAAGGCAGTCTTAACATCCATTTGCATAGCTTTAACTATACCTGCCGGAAGTTTAGAAATATCAAATGATTTAATAAAATAATCGGCAGCGCCCAATTGACGCGTAAATTCAATATCTGTTTGAAAAGAAGAGGTGGTGTACATTATTACCGGAATATGCTTTAATTTATCATCCATTTTTAATTCTGCCAGGCATTCTTTACCGCCCATAACCGGCATATTGATGTCCAGAAAAATAAAATCGGGCAATTTTACGGTATCTCGTAGAATTTCGAGAGCCTCTTTGCCATTTTTTGCTTCTTGGCAAATATAAGCTGGATTGATTTCTTTAACGGCTGAACAGAAGAAGAATCTATCATCTTCGTCATCATCAATAATCATAATTGTTTTTAATGCCATGCCAATTTATTAAAAATTTATACCCAATGCCCATACGTATAGGCACACACTCAATTGTTTTGTTATAGATCTTTCTTAAAATAGGTTGTCATACCTTTTAAAAGATCTGCTTTAGAATTTGCAGAAAGAGTTTCAGTAGAAATTGAAACCATGAGACATAATTACAAGCAAATATAAGATAATTAATGAGTAAAAAACGGCAATACATCTATATATATGAGAATAACTCTAATGCCTTCATCTTTTAGCTTGAATAATTTGCTTTAATGATAAACGTTAAAAATTGTTTAAAAGCATTCTATATGTTATAGAAGCCTTTAATTCTTAAAACTAAACGCTCGCTTTTCTCGTAAATATTATACGGAATGTTTTCATTTTAAATGATTGTCTAAAATAACTAATAGAAATACTATGGAATCGAGAAAAAAATACATCGAACACAAAAGACAAATTCAAAAAGAATTGGCTGCTTTAAAAGAAAAACTTACCAAGCACCAAACAATTACTAATAAAAATCATTTTGATTGGCCTGAGGTTGCTGACTTAGGCAATGTGCTACACAAACTAAAACAGCTTAACCTCTCTTTACATATATAAGGCCAAACAGCTACTTAATGCTACTATTTTCTTTTTTATTCTTTTCTAAATCCAAATAAAATTTTCTCTCGTAAGTATGTTTAGAAATGTCATCAAATTGTCATTAACCAAAAATATAAGGCCATGAAAAAACACAAAATCATTAAAATAACAACTATCTCTTTATCTGTTATTGCTATATTATTTATAGTGCTAATTGTACACATTGCATTGGTAATGAAGCCAAAAAATGTAGAAAACAATATTCAATTAAGTCGCATAGATTTTAAACAGAAAGTTGATTCAACCGAAGGTGTAAAAATTGTGAGTTTTGTGCGCAGTTTAGAAGGAGTTGAAAACGCTTACTTCAATCCAAAAAGCGGCATATTAATTTGTGGCTTTTATAACCAAAAACAAAATTCGCAAAACGTATATGATAGACTTATGGCTTATGGGCATTATAAAGCAGAACGTTTTGTAATTAATGCCTCTAACGAAATTAAAGGTTGCCCGGCTATGGGTGCAGATAAATCTTTTGTTTATACGCTTGCGTCAAATCTTGCCGACTATCTAACTAAAAATAAATATAAATAAGTAATAACCCTAAAACAATAAACCATGAAAAAATCAACTATCCTAGCAGCCATCTGCTTAACAACGGTAAGTATTTTTTACACATCTTGTAAAAAGAAAGACACCACAACACCAACAACTCCGGTAGCAACAACACCGGCCGGACCAACACTTTACACCAGAGTTGGTGGTACAGTTACAGTTCAAGACCCAAGAGCTGCTGCCGGTACAATGATTGAAACAGGTCGTTTAACCCTTCGTTCTGTAGTAGATAGCGCTATTTATGTAATAGCTGGAGATGCTCAAATAAATGGATACTTCCAGGTTTTATTAGCTGAAGTAGGTGCAGGTAATACAACAGGCTTTTCAGCATTAAGCGAAAACTTTACCGACTTTTTGTGTACCGCAACCGGCGCAACTAATACAGCTTATACCTATGGCGGAAGAAGCATGAAAGATGCACACGATCCAATGTACACCAATCGTATATCTAACAAAGTAACCTCTGCAGATTTTGATAAATTTGTAGGTGATATTGGTACTGCTTTAGCAAAAAACGGTGTTAACTCAACTAACAACGCACAATTAGTTACTGATTTAGTAGCTCTTTTAGAAACTACTAAATCAACTATCGTTCAACGATAAATAAATTTATACTTTATTTTTAGTGAAAAGAAGGCCACCTCAAAAGGGTGGTTTTTTTTATTTATACTATCTAAACAATCCCTTTTTCTTGTTTTAATTTAAAATGAGCTGCGAAATTTTATGCTATAAAGCCACTGAAAATAGAGAGAGCTTTCGATTTTTTATTTTTTCGCGAAAATAATCTCATCTTTTTTCATCCAAATTAAACAATTGTTTAGATTTGCAAACCAAACGGTCGGTTTTTAAAATGAATGATTCAAAAGGACACATATTAATTACTTCGCTTAACCTCTTTTTACAAAAGGGTTTTAAAGAAGTAACTATGAAAGAAATTGTAGATACAACAGGACTTTCAAAAGGAGCTTTTTATCATTACTTTAATAGCAAAGAGCAGGTTTTTGCCGAAGTGATGGATCATTTTTACAGCGAATTAATTATTACCCATTACGATAAATTTTCTCAAACTTCATTACACCAATTTTATATTGATTACCTAACTAATAAAAACGAAAAAATTGCTTCATCTAAAATAATAGATGCTAATAAGGAAAAAATATTTACGTCTAATCACTACTTCCTGGTTTTTGATGCCATAAAATTGTTACCCAATTTTAAAAAGCAACGTACCGAACAACGACAAACCGAATTAAAAGCCTGGATAAAAATAATTCGTACAGCTAAAAAAAGTGGCGAAATAGAAACTAAAATGGGCGACGAACAAATTGCTAAACTTTTTATTTATTCGGCCAAAGGTTCCGGTATAAGCTGCATTATGGATGATGATTATGGAAAGACCAGGCAAGAAATAAAAAAAATTTGGACAGAATTATATAACTCTTTACGCAAATAAAAAATCAATAAACAAAATATGGAACAAGAAGTGAAAAAGAAAA
>JBDTJJ010000173.1:0-3679 GCA_039935895.1 Bacteroidia bacterium
TATCGCGATAAGGCATTTCAAGCTGACCCATTACCTGATACTGTTTATCGTTCATTACAAAATAACTAAACCTGTTTCCGCTTAAAGCTAACTGCAATGTTTGTGCAATATCTTGTACCGAAACACCTAATGATTTTGCTTTATCACGTAAAATAGTAATATCTAATTCGGGCTTGTTGAATTTTAAATTACAATCGAAGCCTTGGAATACAGGGCTTTTACTAACATCCTCTAAAAATTTAGGCAATACATTTTTTAGTTTCTCAAAGGTGGCAGCTTCTAGTACAAGTTGCACAGGTAAACCTCCGCGTGGTCCGCCACCAGCTGAAATAGTTTGTTCTTGCGATACAAATACTTTTCCTTCGGGCATTCTTTTGGTAATTTTACTTGCATAATCTGCCCAATATTGTTGTGATTGTGTCCGCAAAGTATCATTCATCATTAAACGCATCATACCCGAGTTAACAGCTCCTGCCCCAGAAAATCCTGGCGAAGTAACCGCTAACACCATACGCTGATCTTTTATGCTATCTTCTAATGTTTTTGCCAGCTTATCCATAAACTTATCCATGTACTCAAACGACGTGCCTTCGGGTGCGGTAGTAGAAATACGCAACCACCCCCTATCATCAAGCGGGGCTAATTCTTGTGGAATAATTTTTATGATAACGGTTACCATCACTAACGATAGTCCGATGATGATAAGTGATATCCAACGTTTGTTTAAAAAATTTCCTACAGCTTGGAAATAACCATTTTCCATTCCTTGAAAGAACGGCTCAGTTATTTCGTAAAACTTACTTTTTTTATGGTTTTTACTTACCATCTTAGCATTAAGCATAGGTGTAAGCGTTAACGATACAAAGGCGGAAATTAAAACTGCACCCGCAATTACAACACCAAACTCTTTAAACAACTGCCCAACAAAACCTTGTAAAAATATTACCGGTAAAAACACAGCCACTAATGTGATGGATGTAGATACAACTGCAAAGAAAATTTCTTTAGAACCTTTGTGCGCAGCCTCCGTTGGATCCATGCCTTCTTCAATTTTTTTGTAGATGTTTTCTGTTACTACAATACCATCATCTACCACCAAACCTGTTGCTAATACAATAGCTAACAAGGTTAATACGTTGATAGAATAACCCATTACATACATAATAAAAAACGCACCTATTAATGAAACCGGTAAATCAATCAGTGGACGAAAAGCGATAACCCAATCTCTGAAAAACAAATAAATAATAATGACAACCAGAATGATTGCAATGAGTAATGTTTCTTCTACTTCCGAAAGGGCTTTGCGCACAAACTTGGTATTATCTAAGGCAATATCAATTTTATAATCTTTTGGGATTTCTTTTTTAATAGCAGCCATTCGCTTATAAAACTCATCGGCAATATCAATATAATTAGCACCAGGTTGAGGCACAATACCCAAGCCAATCATGTTTACACCACCAATTTTTAAATTGGTTTCATAGTTTTCAGGCCCCAACTCAACACGACCCACATCTTTAAAACGAACTGTTTGTGTGCCGTTTGTTTTTAAAATTACGTTTTCAAACTCGGTTACAGTTGTTAGTCTGCCTTTAGTTTGCACAATTAGCTCATTGTTTCGGCCGGTTATTTTACCAGATGGCGACTCTAAGTTTTCGGTATTTACAGCTTGTTGCACATCTAAAGGAGTTAATCCGTAGGCAGCTAACTTTTCTGGGTTCATCCATAAACGCATAGCGTATTTTTTTTGTCCCCAAATTTGTATGGTACTAACACCCGGAATAGTTTGTAAACGTTCTACCAAAACATTCTCGGCATAATCATCTACTTCTAAAATAGAACGCGTGCTGCTTTGTATCGTCATACTTACAATAGCATCGCTATTTGCATCAGCCTTTGTTACGGTTGGCAAAGCATCAATATCTTGTGGTAATTGACGAACGGCCTGAGATACTTTATCGCGTACATCATTAGCTGCACTTTCTAAATTAGCACCTAAATTAAACTCAACCGTAATAGAACTTACGCCTTGTGCGCTGGTTGATGAAATAGTACGAATACCATCAATACCATTAATTACTTTTTCAAGTGGTTCGGTTATTTGCGATTCGATTACTTCGGCACTGGCTCCTGTGTAAGCTGTTTTAACGGTAATAACCGGAGGGTCAATAGCCGGAAACTCGCGCACACCCAAAAATTTATATCCTATAACTCCAAATAATAGAATGATAAGGCTCATTACAATAGCAAGAACCGGCCTGTTTATACTGGTAGATGAAATATTCATGCCTTAGTTTTTAATATGTCCTTGTATTTTTACTTGCACGCCTGGCTTTAGAGCCATAATGCCTTCTGTTGCAACCGTATCGCCAGCTTTAAGTCCTTTTGTAACTTCTATGGTTGTATCGTTACGAATGCCTGTTTCAATCTGTACCGAAACTGCTTTTCCATCACGTATTACGTATGTCTTTTGTCCGTGTAAATCAGGAATAACAGCCATGGTAGGCATTATAACCGAATTATCTGATTGTAGAATTAAAGTAACCTGTGCATACGATCCCGGAAAAATTTCGTGCTTAGCATTATCGCAAATAGCGCGTATTTTTAATGAACGAGTTGTTTGGTCTATTTTAGGATCTATTGCATATATTTTACCTGTGTAAATTCGCCCAGTTCCTTGGGTGGTAATAAAAACCGTATCATTTAAATGAACGGCTGATGTGTATTTTTCGGGTACACTGAAATCAATTTTTATAGGATCGAGTTGTTGCACTGATGCTATAATATCTGAAGGACTTACATTATTACCTACACTTACATTTTTTAACCCTATAACACCGTTAAAGGGCGCACGTATTTCAGTTTTTGCAATTTGCGCCTTCGTTAAATCAATATCTGCATTGGTTTGCTGCACGGTTGATAAGGCAATATCATACTCTTCTTGACTAACGCCTTTTATCCCTAACAGCGATTTTAAATCGCGTTCTTTTTCTTCGTTTATTTTTTGCATAGCCTGTTGCTTAGCTAATTGAGCTTGTAAATCGGCATCGTTTATTTTTACCAGTAATTGTCCTTGCGTAACGTTTGCACCTTCATTAATTTGCATAGAAATTATTTTGCCAGAAACCTCTGGTTTTAAAATAGCTTCTTCGTTAGCAATAACAGAGCCTGATAAAACTAATTTATTTTCCACATTACCACCTTTTAAAACAACGGCTTTAATGGTAACTACAGGCCCTTTACCAGCTTGCGACGCAGCGCTTTTAGGTTGCTTAGCCGATAGAAAAAATATTTTTATCAGCACGAGTGCCGCAATTATTGAAATAATTATTATGATGTTTTTTGTTTTCATACTACTATTTTTATTTCTTTTTAATTTTAAAAACAAGGGTGTGCGATGCTGGTAAATCTCGCACGTTTTCAATAACCCTAAACAATAAATTATAAAAAAGTTCTACTTCTTTTTTGGCAAAACCTTTAAAGGCTTCTGTATTCAAATTTTTAATGGCGACATGAATTTGTGGAAGTACCTTGTGCGCTTTTGGAGTAAGTTCAATAAAATACTCGCGGCGGTCTTTTGGGTTTTGAACCCGTTTAACTAATCCTTTTTTAGAAAGCGTATCTATTATTTTTACCATAGATACTTTATCGATACCCAATGCACACGATATAAATT
>JBDTJJ010000174.1:0-3929 GCA_039935895.1 Bacteroidia bacterium
AAATTGTTGCCTTGGCAGATGAAACAAAATCAACCTTTATTGTAATGGGTACACATGGCAAAGATACCGACAACGGTTTCTTTTTAGGAAGCAACGCCTATCGCGTACTTTCAAAATCACAAATACCGGTTATGACAGTTAAAATAGCCGCTGAAAAATTAGGCTTCAGAAATATTTTATTACCACTTGATAGCTCACATCACTCTCGTCAAAAAGTAGATTCTGCTATTTATATGGCTGAAATATTTGGAGCAACGCTGCACGTTATAGGCATATTACACGAAGGTAGCCAAGCTGAAGAAAACTACAAGCTTAAAATGGAAACCATTATGGGTCAAATTAAAGTGCTTGCCGAAAAACAAAATGTAAAATGCGTAACAGAAATTGAGTTTATAGATAACCGCGCAAAAGCAACCCTTACTTACGCAGAAACTGTAAACGCCGATTTAATTATTGCTATGACAGATCAAGAGGCCGAATTTTCAAGCATCGTATTGGGCAACTACATACACCAGTTAACTAATGACAGCCAGATACCTGTATTATCCATTCCACCCGAAGTTAATCCGCAATTAATAAGCGATGCTATTGGTGGCTTAGAATACTAAATAATTTAGGCGTTCCGGCGTATTGTCATTTCACGCAATTCGAGAAATCTCCTACGCCGTCGGGCTTTTCGCAGTAAAGTTTTTTGAGTACAAAAAAGCTTTCTTGCTACAATCCCTAACGCAAACACAATAACAAAAAACCTCGAATATTAATTCGAGGTTTTTTGTTTCAGCTTATCCATTTCAATTTTCATCAACAAATAAAATTTGTAAAAAGTAAAGCTATGTTTGTAAATTTACGAGGTGAGTAATCGTAAAAAAATATTTTTAAGTTTTTCACTCCTTGCTATTATTCTATTGGCAGGCTTCACCATTAATTATGCCGATTTTACCATCACACAAAAAGATGTAGAAATAAAAATTCCAAAAGGCTTCCCAAAACCTATTTACAATTTAGAAAAAAATAAACTTACACCAGCTGGCTTTACTTTGGGGAGAAAATTATTTTACGATCCCATTCTTTCAAAAGATAACACCATTAGTTGCGCGTCTTGTCACCAACAGTTTGCAGCCTTCTCACAAATAGATCATGCTTTAAGCCATGGTGTTAACGGTTTAATAGGCAAGCGCAATGCACCACCACTTCAAAACCTTATTTGGAAAGACGCTTTTATGTGGGATGGAGGCATTAATCATTTAGATCTGCAACCAATCTCGCCCATTACAAATCCACTCGAAATGAACGAGAGTTTAGATGGTGTGCTAAAAAAATTACAGCAAAATAAAGAGTATGTTGGTTTGTTTAAATCTGTTTATAATGATAGCATCATTTCATCCGATAAACTTTTAAAATCGCTTTCGCAATTTTTAGTCTTATTAATCTCTGCCGATTCTCGTTACGATAGATACACTCATGGAAAAGATACTTTATCAAAAGCAGAAAAAAGAGGGTTGAAATTATTTAGAGCCAATTGCGCTACTTGCCATAAAGAGCCTTTGTTTACTGATAACAGTTATCGCAATAATGGTTTAAGCATAGATGCTAACCTAAAAGATTCAGCTCGTTATAAAATTACAGGCTATAAAGTAGATCTATTAAAATTTAAAGTGCCAAGCTTACGGAATATTGCTGTAACATATCCGTACATGCACGATGGTAGATTTTATAATTTGCAGCAAGTATTAAATCATTACACCAAAAAGTTTGTGTCAACCGATTTGTTAGATCCTGTTTTACAAAAAGGTATAACCATGACTGATCAAGATAAAAAAGATGTAATTGCTTTTTTAAAAACACTGACAGATAGAAAATTTTTAACCGATGTTCGATTCCATAATCCAAATATAAAACCATATAAACCAATAGTAAAAAAAGCAGAGCCTATAATTTTAACTGAAGATGAACTGGTTACAAATTATAAACTTGTATGGGATTCTACACGAGTAAAAACCATCAATAGCATTCCACAATACAATACCCACATAGATGATTTAGATGCTGTTTTGCAACAAATTTCTCAACACGCAAAAAGTAAACATTTTTTAAAGTTAGAAACCTTGCGTTTAGAATTTATGCAAAGTACCAAGCATAAAGTAGCTATAAAAAATTACATTTTATATGGACAACCAACAAACGCAAAAGAAATAATCAATCCTTGTGTGCAGCAATTAAACAAAGTAGGTGTTACAGATATCACTAACACACAATTAAAGAAGCAGACAAAAAAAGGTTGGCTTGTAAGTATAACTTATAAAGAAAAAGATAAACTTAAAACAAGTAACTTCAACGTAGTATATAATCCAATCACAAAAAACTATTTAATTTTAAAACGTTAAGCAAATAGTAACATGAGTCAAAAAATAGTGTGTAAATACTACATTACTCTTTAGGGAAATCGGCACCAATAGTAGTATCTGCCCAGGTATCAAAATCTTTTTTAAGAAGCTCTAATTTTGCGCGCGCACCATTTAAAGCTGCTTGTCCTAATAATAAACGTAAAGGAGGATTTTCAGATTCTACGGCTTTTATCATAGCTGTGGCTGCACGCACCGGATCACCGGGCTGACTGCCGCTGTAACCGCGTATGTTGTTTTTATTTGTACCGGCTGTGGTTGAGTAATCATCAATAATAATAGGGCTATTATCTGCAGAACGTCCAGCCCAATCGGTACGAAAACCACTTGGCGCAACAATGGTAACTTTAATACCCAGTGGTGCAGTTTCTTTAGCTAAAGATTCTGAAAGTCCATCTACAGCAAATTTAGTGGCGTTATAAAAACCAACCGCCGGAAAACCCACCAAACCGCCAATGGAAGCTATGTTGAGAATATGTCCGCTTTTTTGCGCGCGCATAATTGGTAAAACTTCTTGTATCATTTTGCTTAGTCCGAAAAAATTAATTTCAAACATATTTCTTACGGCGGCATCTTCACTTTCTTCAATAGCGGCAAAATAACCTATGCCTGCGTTGTTAACCAGCACATCAATTCTTCCAAATTTTTGTTTGGTTGCTTTAACAGCTTCTTTAATTTCATTAGGTTTTGTAACATCTAATTTTATAGCGATGGCATTACTGTGGTTGGCAACAATATCTTCAATATCTTTTGTGTTGCGGGCTGCAATGGCAGCCTTATAACCTTTGGCAATAACTTGTTTAGCAAGTTCGCGACCAAAACCTGTAGAACAACCTGTAATTAACCATACTTTTTCCATTGTGTGAGTTTTAAGATTACAAATTTAGTTTAATATTGAGTTATATATGAATTACTGCAATTAAAAAATCCCACCAAATAGGAAGGATTTTAAAAGTGATACTTTGTATGAAATTATTTTTTATTTTCTACATCCATTTTAGAAATGGCCATCATTTGGCGCATGGTTTGTTGCATTCCTTCGGTGCTTCCATCTAAAAAGATAACGTTACCTTTACCATGTTCTGCAAAGTTTTTAACGGCTTCGGTCCACATACTGAATAAAATTAAGGAAGCATCTAAATTGGCATCTTGCATTAATTTAGCACTTTGGCTCATACCTCTTGCAACCTCTTCACGGAATAAAGCAACCCCTTGTCCGCGTAATTGTGCGGCATCTTTTTCGGCTTGTGCTGCAATTTTAATAGCGTTACCCTCTGCTTCCGCACCTTTAGTTTTAGTAATTAATAAAGCTTGTCCTTCATTTTCGGCAGCGGCTTTTAAGTTATTTGATGCAACCACTTTTGCCATAGAGCGTATAACCTCTTCATCAAAAGTGATGTCGTTTAATTGCAAATCAATTAAGTGATAACCCCATTCTTCTAAGGTTTTATCAAGTTGGTCTTTAATTTCAAGTACAATATCTCTGCGCAATAAAAGCACTTCGCTTTGTTTTTTTGTGGCTACAAA
>JBDTJJ010000175.1:0-5775 GCA_039935895.1 Bacteroidia bacterium
ACTGCTGCTGCTGCTGGTTCAATACCATATTCGTCTTTTAGAACAGTTGCTAATTCTTGTACTTCTTTTACTGTAAGGTTTACAAGTGTTTCAGCGATTGATTTTACGTCTGCCATTTTATTTTTTATTTAATTGTTCTTAATTTAATTTTAATTACTCTTTTTTCTTTAGCAGTTATTAAGCTGCAGCTTCTTCTGACTTTTTGTTTTCTAAACCACCTATTACGCGACGGATTGGAGCTTGTAGTAATGATACCACATCTGCAATAAGTTCGTTTTTAGATTTCAATGAAGCTAATGCTTCTAATTGGTCATCTCCGATATATACGGTTTCTTCAACAAAAGCAGCTTTTAATAAAGGTTTTTCGTTGCCTTTTTTACGGAAATCTTTAATAACCTTTGCAGGGCCATTAGAAGTTTCAGCAAACATAAGGGCTGTATTTCCTTTCAAAGCAGGTATCATATCAGCTAAACGGCTATCGCTAGCGCGCTCTAATGCTTTTTTAAGCAAGCTGTTTTTTACTACTTGAATAGAAATCTTTTTTTCGAAACACTCTTTTCTTAGCTGGTTTACTTTTTCTACTGTTAAAGAAGAACAGTCTGCCAAGTAGATTTTTGTGTTAGCGTTAAGCTTTCCTACCAGGGTTTCTATTACTTGTGTTTTTTCTTCTTTTTTCATCTAATATTAGTTAAAGGATTTAGTGTCTAAAGCTATACCTGGGCTCATGGTGCTGCTCATATAAACGCTTCTTACGTAAGCTCCTTTTGCCGATGAAGGCTTAAGTTTTACGATAGTATTTAGTAATTCGGCTGCGTTTTCAGCTAATTTAGCTGCGTCAAACGATACTTTACCAATACCTGCGTGAATAATACCGGCTTTATCAACTTTAAAGTCAATTTTACCATTTTTTGCTTCGGTTACTGCTTTACCAATATCCATAGTTACCGTACCGGTTTTAGGATTTGGCATTAAACCACGGGGACCTAATACACGACCTAATGCACCCAATTTACCCATTACTTGAGGAACTGTTACAATTACGTCGATGTCTGTCCAACCGCCCTTAATTTTTTCAATATAGTCATCTAATCCAATAAAGTCTGCACCGGCTGCTTTTGCTTCTGCTTCTTTATCTGCAGGAACTAAAGCAAGTACGCGCATTGTTTTACCAGTACCGTGAGGCAAGGTTACAACACCGCGAACCATTTGGTTAGCTTTACGTGGATCAACTCCTAAACGGATCGCAAGATCCACAGATGCGTCAAACTTCGTAGTTGTAATTTCTTTTACAAGCTTAGAAGCCTCCGCAACTGTATAAGCTTTGTTGGCATCTACTTTGCCTTCAACTGCTTTTCTTTTTTTAGTTAACGTTGCCATTTCTTTTTATTTATTGATTTGTTAATTTAATGAGTTTTGATTTGTTTAATCTATAATTATACAATTCTATAACTCAATTAATTAGATTTAAAAGGTGCGTCACCAGTTACGGTAACACCCATACTACGCGCAGTTCCAGCAACCATTTTCATTGCAGATTCCATTGTAAAACAATTCATATCTACAATTTTATCAGTAGCAATAGTTTTTACTTGTTCCCAAGAAATACTACCTACTTTTTTACGATTGCTTTCGCCCGAACCTAATTTAATTTTGCCCAGTTCCATGATTTGTGCCGCTACCGGTGTACGTTTAATTACAAAATCAAACGTTTTATCCATGTAAACATTAATGATTACAGGTAATAATTTGCCAGCTTGTTCTTGCGTACGAGCATTAAACTGTTTGCAAAACTCCATTATGTTTACACCTTTTGCACCTAATGCAGGTCCAATTGGTGGCGATGGGTTTGCTGCCCCTCCTTTAATTTGTAGTTTTACAAGTGCTGATAACTCTTTTGCCATCTTTTTTTATTTTTAATTTGGCTTTTTTGGTTTGATTACTAATGTTGGAAGCAGCGATAAAGCGCCATCATTAATCTTGCCGTAGGCCGGTTGTTTTTGTTTATTCGCGCTCTACTTCTCCAAAGCCTAGCTCTACAGGAGTTTTGCGTCCGAATATTTTTACTGTTACTTTAATTTTTTTCTTCTCTTCGTTAATTTCTTCAATAACGCCATTAAAGCCGTTAAATGGTCCGTTAATTACTTTAATAGATTCTCCAACGGTATATGTATTAGATACTGTACCTTCAGATTCTGTTAATTCATCAACTTTCCCTAAAATACGATTAACCTCTGCAATACGCATTGGTACTGGTTCTCCGCCTTTAGTTTCACCTAAAAAGCCAATAACGCTAGTTACGTTTTTTATAATATGTTGTATTTCTCCAACTAAAATAGCCTCGATAAGTACATATCCAGGGTAGAAAGAACGCTCTTTGGCAATTTTTTTACCATTGCGTACTTGTATAATTTTTTCGGTAGGAATTAACACTTGAGCCACGTAATCGTTCAGCTTTAGGCGATTAATTTCCATTTCAATATATTGCTTTACTTTTTTCTCTTGACCGCTAATAGCACGAACAACGTACCATTTAAGTACCGGAGCTTCTTTTTTAGTTGTTTTTACTTGTTCGCTCATCTTTATAGATTATTTAGCAGTTGATAAGCCATTTCCATTAATTTACTAAAACCAGTATCCATTAGCCAAATAACCATAGCTATCATAGCTGAGGCAACTAATACAACAACTGCGCTTTCTTGCAATTCTTTCCAAGTTGGCCAAGATGTTTTTTGTACTAACTCGGTAGTTGTTTCTTCTATGTACGTTCTGATGCTCATGTTAATTCAATTTTAAATTTTAAATTTAAAAATTTTTTTTAATTCTAAATTCTAACTTTTCATTGCACGGGCGGAGAGATTCGAACTCCCATCAACGGTTTTGGAGACCGCTATTCTACCATTGAACTACGCCCGTAAACCGTTACCCTTTTTAAACGGCAAAATGGCAAGAGCAATTTGCCCTGCCATTTAACCATTTAGAGTATGTAATTATTTTATAATTTCAGTTACCTGACCAGCACCTACAGTACGACCACCTTCACGGATAGCGAAACGTAAACCTTTGTCCATTGCAACCGGAACGATTAATTTTACAGTAATTGTAACGTTATCACCTGGCATAACCATCTCGCGTCCTTCTGGTAAATCAATTTCTCCAGTTACGTCAGTTGTACGCATGTAGAATTGAGGGCGATATTTGTTATGAAACGGAGTGTGACGTCCACCTTCTTCTTTTTTCAAGATATAAACCTCTGCTTTAAATTCAGTATGAGGTGTAATAGAACCTGGTTTTGCAATTACCATACCACGACGAATATCTTTTTTGTCGATACCACGTAATAAAATACCTACGTTATCTCCAGCTTCACCAGTATCAAGAATCTTACGGAACATTTCAACACCTGTACAAACAGATTTCATTTTGGTTTCTTGCATACCAATAATTTCAACCTCTTCACCTGTGTTAACAACACCTGATTCGATTTTACCTGTAGCAACTGTACCACGACCAGTGATCGTAAATACATCTTCAACCGGCATTAAGAATGGTTTTTCTCTATCACGAACCGGAGTTGGGATAAAAGAATCAACAGCATCCATTAATTCCATAATTTTTGGAGTCCATAATGGATCTTTGTTTAATCCACCTAATGCAGAGCCACGAATGATTGGTGTATTATCACCATCAAATTTATAGAATGTCAATAATTCACGAATTTCCATTTCAACAAGATCCAATAATTCAGGATCTTCAACCATATCAACTTTGTTCATAAACACAACAATTTTAGGAACGCCAACCTGACGAGCTAAAAGAATGTGCTCACGTGTTTGAGGCATTGGACCATCTGTAGCAGCAACAACTAATATTGCACCATCCATTTGGGCAGCACCTGTAACCATGTTTTTTACGTAATCCGCGTGACCCGGGCAATCAACGTGTGCGTAGTGACGCGCAGCAGTTTCATACTCTACGTGTGAAGTGTTAATTGTAATACCACGCTCTTTTTCTTCTGGAGCGTTATCAATTGAGGAGAAATCTCTTACTGCTGCCCATCCTTTTTCAGCTAAAACAGCAGTAATTCCAGCTGTTAATGTAGTTTTACCATGATCTACGTGACCAATAGTACCAACATTTACGTGGGGTTTGTTACGTTCGAATTTTTCTTTAGCCATTTTGTTTTGTTTTTTTTGATTATTTTATTAGTTACTATCTTTTGTTGTATTAATTTTTATAGAGCTGTTGAGCAGGATTGAACTGCCGACCTCTTCCTTACCAAGGAAGTGCTCTACCACTGAGCTACAACAGCTAGTGAGGCCGTGGAGCGGAAGACGGGTCTCGAACCCGCAACCTCCAGCTTGGAAGGCTGGAGCTCTACCAATTGAGCTACTTCCGCTTTTTCAGTTATCAGATTGCAATTACCAGTTATCAGAAAATAAATAACTGTTTACTGCTAATTGTTCACTGCCAACTGTCTTGTGGGGTAAGATGGATTCGAACCACCGAAGACGAAGTCAGCAGATTTACAGTCTGCCCCATTTGGCCACTCTGGTATTACCCCGCACAAGAGCCGAAAACTGGAATCGAACCAGCGACCTACTGATTACAAGTCAGTTGCTCTACCAGCTGAGCTATTTCGGCGTTTTTTGGTGTGTTTTTTTTTTACAAAGAACGGTTCCCTTTTAAAAGGGAGTGCAAATTTAGGTATAATTTTTGATTAGTTGCAACTATTTTAAAAATATTTTACAAAAAATTAAACTTTTTTTTCTCCAAGTAATTTTGAAGCAACAAAACAGCACTTATCATATCAATTGTTCCTTTATCTCGGCGTTGTTTTTTTGTAGTTCCGGCCGCTATCATGGCATCGTTTGCCATAACAGAAGTAAATCTTTCATCTAACATTTCAATTTTTAATTCCGGATATTTTTCTTTCAATTTTCTGGTAAAACCAACCACATGTTGCGCACTTTGCGACGGTGTATTATCAAGTTTTTTAGGATTTCCGATAACAATGCACTCTACTTTTTCGGTTTTTAAGTAATTATCTATAAAATCAAAAAGTGTTTGGGTATGAATGGTAGTAAGGCCTGTAGCTATTATTTGCAAGGTATCTGTAACGGCAATACCAGTACGTTTTGTACCATAATCTATAGAAAGTATTCTTGGCAAGCTGTAAAGATACGATTTTTTGAGGGATTTTTTTACTTTTTTATTGGGCTTTCCGAAGCGGCAGGCTTTACGTTGCAATCTTTAACTTAATAATTAAACTAATGCTTAGTTTTGTATTACCCTATGAGAGATAAAGAATTTATAAAAGGTGATTGTTTTATTTATACAATTCCAGATAGTTTAAAAAGCAAATTTGGTTTTATTGTAATTTCTAAGAGAATAAAAAAAGATAATTCAATAAAAGATATACATTTTGCTATTGTCATGATTTCAGAGGAAACCAATAAAATTAATGAATTTAAAGATGGATATATTTATACAAATCAAATACCAATAGGCTTATCAGGTATCTATGAAACAGGTGTATTTTGCTATAATTTTGACAAAGATACTCTATGCATATTGGATGAATTTAAATTTATTGGTAATTTAAAAATTGATTCCGGTAAATTTATAGTTGGTGGTGGTACGGGCGGTCTAATACAATTTATGTTGAACGCTAGCTTAAAACATATTGAATATAGCATGGGTAATAGATTCAATAAGTCTAAAATCGAAGCTATTCTAAAATTATAAACAAAAAAACTGATATGTAATTTTAGAAAA
>JBDTJJ010000176.1:0-3027 GCA_039935895.1 Bacteroidia bacterium
AATAAAAGACGAAAAAATTAAGAACCGAAAAATTAAAATGGAAGTTTCTAAGTAACTATTCCCATCCTTGGAGGGGTTAGGGGTGGGTTTGGGCGTTCCGGCGTGTGTCATTTCGAGCGATTCGAGAAATCTATTCTGCTTATTCTTAGCGAAATCTGTGCAATCTGCGGCAAACTTTAAATTCTTAATTTTGAACCTTCATGATTAGTCAAAAACTGATAAGCTGGTACAAACAAAACAAACGAGATCTGCCTTGGCGCAACACCATTAATCCGTATAAAGTTTGGCTATCCGAAATTATTTTGCAGCAAACCCGCGTAGCACAAGGCATGCCGTATTATATAAGTTTTGTCAACGCGTTTCCCACCGTTTTTGATTTAGCCAAAGCACCCGAACAAAAAATTTTAAAATTATGGCAAGGCTTGGGTTATTATTCGCGCGCACGCAATTTACACACCGCCGCAAAAGAAGTCGTAAAAAATTATAAAGGCATTTTTCCTACCGAGTTTGAAGAACTAAAAAAATTAAAAGGCATTGGTGATTATACTGCCGCGGCTATTTCATCTTTTTGTTTTAATAAACCACAAGCCGTTGTAGATGGCAATGTTTACCGGGTTTTAGCGCGTTTGTTTGCTATTGATTTACCTATAAATTCCTCCGAAGGAAAGAAACAATTTGCTCTTTTAGCGCAAGAGTTGCTGGATAAAAAAAATGCCGGCATGTATAACCAAGCCATTATGGAATTTGGCGCTTTGTATTGCACGCCGCATAATCCAAATTGCGAGGCTTGTATTTTTAATGCAACCTGCATGACTGGTCCGCTAGGCAAGGCTTTAAACTATCCGGTAAAAATTGCTAACAAAAAAGTTACCACGCGTTTTTTTAATTATTTTATTATTATTTGCGATGGAAATACATTTACACAGCAACGCACCGAAAACGATATTTGGAAAAACCTACATCAGTTTCCATTGCTTGAAAGTGCCGAAAAACCAGAAGATTCGTTCGTTTTAGAGCGATTTAAAAAAGAAATCCTAAAAACAAAAACCAATAATTTTGAAATTATAAAACAAACAGCTTACAAAAAACATCAGTTATCGCATCAAACAATTTATGCTTGCTTTACTTATTTAAAAGTCAAAAAATTTAATCAAACAAAATATAATGCGGTTGCTATAAAACAGCTAAAAAAATTACCATTCCCAATATTAATAGCTAATGAAATTTTAGAGTTGGAATCAATCGTTAAAAACCACTAATTTGATGTTTTTATTTTTATTTACAGAAAATAACTATATTCGTAAACCAAATTTTTGGGAATGAAAAATATTTACGCGTTACTTTTTATTTTGTGCTCAATGGCACTAAAGTCTCAAACTCTTTTTTGGGCAGAAACTTTTGGTGTTGGAACCACCTGTGGAGCTAACCAAGGTACTTTAGCTAATGGCTTTTTAAGCAATAATGGCACATGGGGCACCACAACAACTGGCATAAACGATCAGTTTGCAAACCAATGGTATATTAGCCAAACAGAAGGCGGCAGAAGCGTTGGAACCTGTGGCAACAGCTGCTTAGATAGTGCAGGTCTTATTAATCGTACATTACATATTAGTAACGTAGCTGGCTCTCCTTTTTCTGCGGCTTGTCCTACCGGAGATTGCGGCGCAAATTACGATCCGGGTATGGGTACTAACAAAGTTAGAACGCATGTACGTGTAGAATCTCCGGTTATTAGTTGCGTTGGAAAAGTGGGTATTAACCTTAAGTTTGATTATATAACCCGCGCTCATAAAGGAGATTCGGTTACGGTTTGGTATTTTGACGGAGCTGTTTGGAGTACGGTTGCTTTACCACCGGCGGCAACAGCTACTTGTAGTGCAATTCCTAATGATACTACTGGAATCTGGGCTCAAATTAATTATATACTTCCGGCATCTGCCGATAATAATGGCGCTGTAAAAATTGGTTTTGAATGGGCAAATAACGACGATGCTTCTGGCGGAAATCCTTCTATAGCTATTGATAATATTACTATGTTAGCTAATAGCCTTGGTTCAGGCCCATCAACACTTACTATTACCATTGTTCCACCGGATACGGTTAGTGCTATTCCGCTATATTGCACAAGCACACCTTATCATTTTACAGGAAGAGCAAACCCCGGGCCAATTTTATTTTATAATTGGGAAAGCTACACAGCTGTTGCCGGCGCAAACGTAGTATTTAATCCAAATCCTCCTTATCAAAACGGAGTAAATGTAACGTTTCCTTTGCCAGGCACATACACTCTTGTTTTAATTGCTAATAGTCAGTTTAACGGTATAGATTCTAATCAAATAGTGGTTAATGTAGCGCCAACACCCACGGTAAATGTTACCCCTTTAAATCCAACGGTTTGTTTAAACGGCACAGGTACAAATTTATATGCAACGGGCGCAACCACCTATACATGGACTTCTACCACACCTGTTTTGCCACCCACTTATTTAGATGCTAATGGAGATAGTGTATCGGTTAACCCTGTGCCTTCGCCAAGTAACGTAGTAACTTACACTGTAGTAGGTACTAATACGGTTGGTTGTGTATCTTTACCTGTACCTGTTACGGTAACAATTACCGCAGCGCCAATTCCACAGTACACTATTTTTCCGGATACCATTTGTAATGGTTCACATTCTATACTAACAATTACTAATATGCCTATAAGCACTACATATACTTGGAGTTCATCTTTTGCAGGTGGTATAGGAACTAATTCTGGCTCATCAGCACAAGTAACACCTATTTATAATGGAGTGGCTGATACAACTTTTACCTATTCATCTCTTGTTAATGTGCCGGGTTGCCCTAGTTATACCATACATCCGCTTTATGTGGTAGTTAAACCAACTCCGATAGTTAAACCTGTTTCAGATACGTCAGATAATTGTAATCATTTAGGTGCTATACTTTCTGCAACAAGTACGCCGACTAACGCAACTACTACGTACAGCTGGTCTCCCAATTATCATTTATCAAGCACAACAG
>JBDTJJ010000177.1:0-3516 GCA_039935895.1 Bacteroidia bacterium
TTTATTAATATCATACGCATGAAAAACAGCCGTTACCCAAATAGAAGAATCATTTTTTTGATACTGTTCTTTGGTCATATTAGTTTGTAAAGAGTCTAAAATTATAATAGCGTTTGATGAGTAAATGGTATCGTGTAAGTGAATAATATTATCCTGCGGTTCAGAATAATTATTTACAGTTTGATTGTCATCTATCTCTAAAACGCCAAAGGTTACATGCGTATAAATATCATAAGCCGGAAACTTGCGTGTATCGGGCTCTGCCACATTACCCATTCGCTCATTCATTTGCACTAATGGAAATAATTCAAATTGTTTAACATATTTATTGGCTTCGCGTGTAAAGTATTCCACTTTAAAAACCATATTAACACCTGTTTTTTCTTTCGAGGTATAACAAACATAATAGGGCCCCATTGGAAGTGTATCTCCTTTAACAAGCAAAATATTTTTCTTATCGTCAAAATCTTTTCCTAAAGAAGATACGCTTTTTGTAGCCGTATTTTTAGATAGAGTTGCTTTTTTAGAGGTAGAAATTAAAGCACCAATTAATAACAAAGCAAAACCTACGTGCGCTAATGATGAACCGATGTGTTTAATATTTCCTTTTAAAATACGTACCCAATACGTGGTGTTTGCAAATAACGCAAACGCAGATGTAATCATTAAAGCCGCGTAGGTTATGTAATTTATTTTTTGTGTTGATGTTGCTTCGTTCCATCCATACGAAAAATACAAAGCCGCAGAAGCCACGCCACCAAAGCAGACTGCTAATAAAGCAGAAATACGCAGGTTTTTAAATAATTGTTTTTTGTCGGTGTTTTTGTATTTAAAAAACTGACCAATTGCCAATAAAAATGCCACAATAATAGCAAACGGAATTTGCCAAGCGTTATATTTATCAATGGTAAAAGGTGCTTTGCTCATTCCAAACATTTTGTTAAAGATTGGAATAGAAGTGAAAATGCTAATCGTTACTCCAGATAAAAATAAAATAAACGAAGCTACAAACAACCAAAACTCTCGGCTATAAACACTTTCTTCTTTTTCATCTTTAGGAAATTCGATGAAATAAGCGGTAAATAATAACACCACAGAAATACCTCCCCAAGTGGTAAGTAAAATGCTGGGCCAAATATTAAACGCAAAAACTAATAAGAAAAATGTAACCGTAATTGATAAATAAATAAATGAAATAAGTTTATGTTGCTGCAATAAATAAATACTTAAAAACACAAAAGTTAAAAGATAAAGTAACAATTGTTTTTGCATGCCTAAATCGGTGAAAGCGTGTACAGATGCGGCGCCTAAAACACCGCTACGGGTTAAAAAAGTAGAATAAAGTACCAATATAAACGAAACTAACGCCAACAACAATCCTGAAAAAATAGAATTGCCTCTGTTTTTATTGACCAACATTAAATGTGCTGCACCCACCAGGGTTAACCAAGGCACCATAGATGCGTTTTCTACCGGATCCCAAGCCCAAAAACCACCAAAACTAAGTGCTTCGTAAGCCCAAGCACCGCCCATTAAAACACCTAAACCTAAAATCATTACGCCTGTAAACGCCCAAGGCAAAGCAGGTTTTTGCCAGCCTCTAAAATCTTTTTTCCATAAGCCAGCAAGTGCGTAGGCAAACGGCACAACAGTTAATGCAAAGCCTAAAAATAAAGTCGGTGGATGTATCGTCATCCAATAATTTTGCAATAAAGGGTTTAATCCTCGTCCATCTATTTTAGCTAAGTAATTTGCGCTTTTAAAAAGTGGAATACTACTAAAATCAGGATTTTCTCTCAATAAAATAAAAGGGTTGCTGCCAATCTTTGTCCCAAAAATAATAACACCCAATAACATCGTTGCCAAAAACGCTTGCACTAAAGATATGATACTCATTACACTGGCTTCGTAATTTTTAGCCGTGCGTTGTAAAATCAAGCCAATAAAGGCGTGCCAAACCGTCCAAAGTAAAAAACTACCTTCTTGTCCTTCCCAAAAGCAAGAAAAAATATAGCGCATTGGCATAATATTGCTGGAGTGCTGCCATATATAAGAGTATTCGTAATAGTGATTGTAAAGCAAGAAAAACAAAGTGCCCATAATGCCCAATACGCCAAAAACGTGCGCTTGAAACGAAATACGTGCCAGTTTAAGCCAGCTTGTTTCTAACGGATTTTTTTCGGCAAAGAAATACGAAATGGCCGCCAATAATGAGGCAATAAAAGACAAGATAATGAAAAAATTACCAAGGTGCCCTGCCCACAAACGCTCTCCTATATATTGTATCTCGGTTGACATTTTGGGCGCAAAGATAAGGTTAAATCATATTGAGATTTAAAATTAACTAATTAAAATTTGGGCGTTCCGGCGCGTTGTCATTTCTACCAATTCCAAAAATCTTCTGCGCCGTCGGGCTTTATAAGCAAAGCTTTTTGATTTAGCAAATCGTTTTATTGTTTTTTTTAGGTTTCGCTGAATGCTGAAAAAGCATTTCAAAAAGGCTTTCATTATCAATCCCTAACGCATACAAATAACAACGTTTATGATTAATTTGTGCCAATTCGAGTTTTTTCGCGGCAAGACTTCCCAACATAATACAAAATTTTAAAACTATTAACCGCCCAATCCTAATAACTATTAACTATTTGCCAATAATTAATACCCAATTGCCCTTAACTTTACAACATGTATAAAGGGTTTAACGTTAGGGTGTATGGTATTTTGGTAGAAGACGGCAAACTTTTAGTGAGTGATGAGTATATAAAAGGTACCGAAATAACCAAACTGCCCGGCGGCGGTTTAGAACTTGGCGAAGGCACTATAGAGTGTGTTATACGCGAGTTTAGAGAAGAAACAGATTTAATTATTACCGTAAAAAACCACTTTTACACCACCGATTTTTTTGTAACATCGGCCTTTAATAGCAGCCAAGTTATAAGCATTTACTATGTAGTTAACCACAAAGGCAAAATTAACTTGCCTATTTCCGAGCAAAAATTCGATTTTAAAAAACGCATAAACGGCGCCCAATCTTTCCGTTGGATTGATATTAACCTTTTATCTGAAAATGATTTTACATTTGTTATTGATAAAAAAGTAGCCGCCTTAATTAACCAACAAAAAAGTTTATTTTTATAATATGACCCGAGCCTATAGGCGAACACCATATTACAAAAATTAAAAAAATTAAAAGAAATATGATACAAAGAGTACAAAGTTTGTTTTTAGCGGTAGTTGTTTTGTGTGGGGTAAGTTTTTTAATTTATCCTTATGCAAATTCTTTACCCATTACCGAAACATCAAACATAACCTTAATGCCTACTAGAGCTTCTGGCTTTAATACTATATTTTATATAGGTGTAATTTTAAATATGATTTCTATAGTAGGAACGTTTATTACCATTTTTCTATTCAAAAATCGTAAACTTCAAATTAAATTAATATTTTTATTAATCATTGTAAATTTTCTGCTTTTAGGGGCTCTGTATATTTCAAATTCAAATGCTCAGAATAATC
>JBDTJJ010000178.1:0-3024 GCA_039935895.1 Bacteroidia bacterium
TGCCAGTATAAATTAAGCTAGCAAACAGCCAGACATTTTTTAGTATAAATTTATAAATACTCATTTTGCGCAAAGTTACTTTAGTATTTGGTAAACGATATTAAAAAAATGATTGTTAAATTTGTCAGGTTATGCGCAAATTATTTTCTTACATAAAAAAAATTATACATTTTATTAGTCACAAAATGTGGCAAATACGCCTAAATAAACTGAACAGAAAACAAGGCATTTTTATAAAACAATTACGCATACTTACCCTGGCCATTAAAGGCTTTAACGAAAAAAATTGTTTGGTAAAAGCATCCGCATTAACTTACTATATGCTGTTTGCTATCGTTCCATTATTAGCTTTGTTGTTTGCTGTTGCTAAAGGTTTTGGCTTGCAAGAAAAATTAGAAAGCTATTTGCTTGATGATTTTTCTCAATACGCCGATATACTTACGCAAGCGTTTCAATATGCCGATAAAATGTTGCTAACCACACAAGGCGGCTTAATTGCCAGTGTTGGCATCTTATTGTTAATTTACACGGTTTTAAATTTGCTAAGTAGTATTGAAAACTTTTTTAATGAAATATGGGAAATTAAAAAAGGACGTACATTAATTCGTCGTGTTACCGATTACTTAGCCATTGCTATTTTTGCACCTATTTTGCTTTTTGCATCAAGCGCAATAACTGTTTTTTTAAGCAGCGAAGTTACAAATATAGAAGGTATGGCTTGGCTGGGGCATTTGAGCTTTGCGTTTAGAGCGGGTTTAAAAATAGTTTCGCTTACATTACTTTCAGGCATGTTTATTTTTATTTATACTGCCTTGCCAAACACCCGCGTAAAGTTTAAATCTGCTTTGGCAGCAGGCATTGTAGCCGCTGTTGCGTTTGATATTTTACAATGGGCCTACATTGCATTTCAAATTGGAGCCGTAAAATACAATGCTGTTTATGGAAGTTTTGCAGCACTACCTTTGTTTTTAATTTGGCTGCAATACAGCTGGTTTATTGTGTTGTTTGGCGCAGAACTTTCTTTCGCTAATCAAAACGTAGATCATTACGAATTAGAAAGCGACATAGAAAACATTAGTACGCGTTATAGAAGAGTAGTTTCTTTACTACTTGCCAATTTAGTAGTTAAAGAATTTGTAGAGGGCAAGCCACCGCTTACTTCTACTCAAATAGCAAACAAGCTTGATATGCCTGTACGTTTGGCGCGTTTAATCATTTTTGATTTTACCGAAACAAAAATTTTTAGCGAAGTAAAAACTGACAGTGATAAAGAAGTCGCCTATCAACCTGCTATTTCGGAAGAGAAGCTAAGTGTAAAATATATTTTAGATAAATTAGATAATAAAGGCGTAAACTCAATGCCTATTCATTCAAATGAAGAATTAGAAAACATACATAAAATAATGAACGAGTTTGATCGCGTTTTATACGATACAAAAGGAAATGTTTTAGTAAAAGATATTATTTAACCTTAATTTTTAATCATGAAAAAAACAATCATCATTGCAATTTGCTTTTTATCTTTCGGAATCATAAAAGCGCAAACAGCCCAATACAACGGCAGCTGGGCACTTTGCAAAACGGTTAGTCCTAAAGGAGATACACAACTTATTGCCGCAAGCGATGCGAGATATGTAACTTATAATTTTACGTACAACAATACTTTTACTTCTTTTAGAAAAGAAAAAAACGAAGAAGCTTCCGGCCGATGGGGATATGAATTTAAAACAAAGACCATTAAAATTAAAAATCCAGTTTATATAAAAAGTCGTGTGCAAATGGAAGATTTTAACATGGTAATTAATCAAGTAACTGCCAATTTTTTTGTAGAAGTCAGAGAAATCAAGAAAAAAGAATTTACCTATTATATTTATTGCAGAACCAAGTAATTAATTTTAATAAAGCCATAAGGTTTGTTATTTTTACCGCATAATTAAATTATCATGCTAGATAAAAACGGAATAGCTAAGCGCATTGCGAGAGAAGTAAAAGACGGAATGTTTGTTAACCTTGGTATTGGTATTCCAACGCTGGTAGCAAATTATATTCCAAGTGGAATGAGCGTTGAAATGCAAAGCGAAAACGGCATTTTAGGTATGGGTGTTTTTCCTTTTGAAGGAGAAGAAGATGCTGATTTAATTAATGCCGGGAAACAAACCGTGACTTTAGTAAAAGGTGCCAGTATTTTTGATAGCGCTATGAGCTTTGGTATGATACGTGCACAAAAAGTAAACCTAACTATTTTAGGTGCCATGGAAGTGAGCGAGCTTGGCGATATTGCCAATTGGAAAATACCGGGCAAAATGGTAAAAGGTATGGGTGGCGCTATGGATCTGGTAGCATCCGCCAACAATATTATTGTGGCTATGCAACATGTAAACAAAGCAGGCGAATCTAAACTTTTACAAAAATGTAGTTTGCCTTTAACAGGTGTAAAATGCGTTAAAAAAATTGTAACCGAATTTGGTGTTTTTGAAATTGCCAAAGAAGGTGGATTTATTTTATTAGAACGCGCTCCAGGCATAAGCACCGAACAAATTAAAAATGCAACTGCCGGCAAGCTAATTGTAAACGGCGAAGCACCCGAAATGGTTCTTTAAAAAATAAGTTTCTTTTAAATTATCTTTAGCCTGATGATAAAGCAATTATTTTATTTTATTTTATTTATTTCGGCTTTTAATGCGGCGGCACAATCAGTTTTAAAAGATACTTTATTGCCGACAGTTACGCCAACCACAACAATAGTTCCAACCGAAACTGTACAACCAACCATTACAACATCAACCACGGCAACTACCCCGACAGAAACGGTACAAATAGCTCCTACACAAACTTTACAACCTGTAACCATTACTACTCAAACACTGCATCCAACAGCACCCAATATTAAGCATCGTAGAAAACCCAACGAAACATTTAAAAAGGAGAACGAAGAAATTGCCAAACTTTATAAACAACCTTTTGATAGAAAAGCAGAAATAGTTCTTCAAAATAAACGTTTCCGAATCTATAATAACTACGTAA
>JBDTJJ010000179.1:0-2966 GCA_039935895.1 Bacteroidia bacterium
CGCTATGAACCAATAGTGGATTTAACTGATTGAGTTTGAAATTTTGAAAGTTTAATAGCAATTGATCTTTTGGGTTTTTAGATATTTTCCCTTCAATTTTTACTTCTTGATTATTATTAGTAAAAACCAAATCATGAAAATTTACTATACCGCTTGAGTCCATACTTATTTCATCATTGCCCGTCATTTGCCACAAACTATCTTGGGCATAAATTAAAAATTTACCCAAGTCGATATCTAAACTATTTTTTGTAAAAAGAACTTTGCCATCAATTTCGCCTGAATTTTTATGTACTGAATTATTATTCCACGTTAGTAAAAAATCTGATTTGTTATTAGCCGAATGTGTTTCAAAATTAAAATTATCTACAGAAATACTATCCGTTAAATCTATTTGTTTAAAGCCTGTATTAATATAAACCTGATTATTACTTGTGCTAACGGTTAAAAACCAATCTTTAACCGGTGTTTTATTATATGTAATTTGATCTGACAAACCACTAATTTTTAGCAAATTACTTTGTGCATCAAAATTACCTTGTATCAATGTATTAGCACTTATTTCTAACGGAAGCTTAAAAAAAGTTGCTACGGGTTTAAAGTCCTTTATTCTAACTTTAAATGCTAGATTATCTGTATTTGATTTTTTACTTTTAGGACTTCCATCAAAAAATATGGGGTAGTAATAATGTAAAAAATCGCCGGCACTTTTTTGTAGTGTAGTTAATTTAAATTTACCATTTATAGTTGCGTCTGCCACCGATGAAATCATTTGCAAACTATTTTCAGTTGCATTTTGTGTAAGCACGACGTCGATATTTTTAAGCGCAATTATTCCATCTGATTTTATAAACTGTATTTTTTCTGCTTGCAAAGTTCCGTTTACGTCATCTAAATCGTTTCCGCTAATAGTAAGCGATAAATTACCCGAAGCAACATCAACGCTATCTAATTTATAAAGATTGCATTTATATAAATCAAGTCTTATTACATCGGCTGTAAATTTAGCCTGCGGTATTTTTTGCGTTAAATCAAAACTGCCTACAAAATTAAAAGTCGCATTGGTGTCTTTAGCAACAAAAGTGCCATTAAATTGTTTCTTTTTTAGATCTCCATTTATGGCAAGGTTATGATAGGTATATCCATTAAACTGCACAAAAGGCATTGTCCCATTAATTTCTGCCTGCAAATTATTCAGTTCGGTGCCACTGCCTTTAATGCTAGCATCTATAGCAATTTCATTAATGTATTTTGCCTCTATAAAACTACCAATATTAAATTTATCTGTTTTAAAAGTACCTCCATACGCCAATTCTTTTTCGGGTGTTTGGCTCATCGTTGCGTGCATAGTTACACTTCCTAAAGCTGTGGTTAATGTGCCTTTCACAAATAAATCAGTTGCAAAACCTTCGCCTTTACCTTTAAAATCAACCGTACCCAGCTTAGCTAAATTTTTTGGTAAAGAAATAGTTTTGTTCTTTTTGAATGGATACGTTGGAATTTGTTCTAAATCTTTATAATTTGTAGTGAAATTTTTAGCATCGATAGACATAAACGTTGTGTCTAAATTTGGTAAGCCTTTCATAATTACATGGCCTTTAAACGAAGTATGTTTAAGTGTTGAAACTGATAAATTATCAGAACTTAAATTATTGACCGTGCCTTTTATATAACCATTAATATTTACGCGTTGGTGCAGACCTTCCAAGTCTTCAGCAAAATAAGCTATGTCGGCAAAATCGACATAACTGCTATCTAAAAAATTAGCACGCATATCAACCGCAGTTAAGTAATGGTTATAATCTGCAAACGATTCGGTAAGCATGTAATACGAACCATGTAAATAACTGCTATTGGTAATCAACAATAGTTTATCAGCTTTAATTCCTTTAGAACTAAAAGTTGCCGCAGCATTTAATTTTTTTATGCGAATACCCGATTTTTCGACAGCCGATAAATCATTTATTTGCACTTTAATAGAATCTCCTTCTATGCGAATGTTAGAGAATTTGGCAAAAATATGGTTAACCTGAATGTCTTCCACATCCATTCCGTACTTGGGTATATCAGTATAATCCAAATCCTGATACACAAAACGAACGTTACTTAAATTTAAGTTTCCATATCCTAATTTAAACTCAGCCGAAGGTTTTGTCGTGGTATCTTTTTTAGTAGTCGGTGGTGCAAAATAATCGGCAATAAATTGAAAGTTTAAATCGTGCGTCCTTTTATAATAAATTAATTTGCAAGTGATATTATCAAGTTCTGTTACATCAATTTCTAATTGTCGTGTTTTGAAACTATAAAATTTTATTGCGCAACCAATTTTACCACCATATAAAAGTGTATCCTGATGTTGATCTTGCACATACACACCTTCTAAATTAATTGTTTTAAAAAAATCTATATTAACAGCTTTAATATCAACTTTAGTTTTTAATTTTTTTGATAGATAAGATGAGGCTTCTTTACCCAAATAGGTTTGCACTTTTGGAAGTTGTAATAAAAAAAACAGACTAATTAATAAAATAAGCAGCACAAGCACCGTAATTTTTACACTGCGCCAAATAAAACTGCTAACTTTACGAAGTAGTTGCATAGCCATCAAATTTAATCATAAAATTGCAAGAACCCATATATATACTTGGTATAGAATCTAGCTGCGACGATACTTCGGCGGCTGTATTATGCAATCAAACTATGTTATCTAACATTGTTGCTACCCAAGATATACACAAAAAATATGGTGGCGTTGTACCCGAGTTAGCCAGCCGAGATCATCAAAAAAATATTGTACCCGTTGTTGATGCTGCATTAAAAAAAGCAGGCATTAGCTTAACACAAATTAACGCCATTGCCTTTACACGCGGTCCGGGTTTAATGGGCTCGTTGCTTGTTGGCGCATCTTTTGCCAAAAGTTTATCGCTTGCATTAAATATTCCGTTAATAGAAGTAAACCACATGCA
>JBDTJJ010000180.1:0-14896 GCA_039935895.1 Bacteroidia bacterium
TACATACAATCTATTCGGGGCGTAGGATATAAACTTTCGGTATAAAAAAAATAACTACTTTAGGTAACACTAACCAAACACTATGTTTAAACTATTATTCAAATTAGGTAACTGGAAAATTACACACGACCTGCCGGCTAACATAAAAAAATGTGTTATTGTTGCCGCACCACACACCAGCAATTGGGATTTTGTATATGGCGTAGGCGCTATACATGTTATGAAATTAAAAATGCGTTTCACGATAAAAAAAGAGTGGATGCGTTTTCCGTTTGCAGGCATTATGGATTCTTTAGGAGCGCTACCCATAGATCGTACCGCTATTAAAACTGGCGAAAAACGTGGTACTGTAGATGCCGTTGCCGATTTATTCAGCACCCGCGATGAACTGCATTTAATGGTTACCCCAGAAGGTACGCGCGCCAAAATGGAAAAATGGAAAACGGGTTTTTATTACATAGCCCTTAAAGCAAAAGTGCCTATTGCACTTGGTTTTTTAGATTATAAAACTCGTACCTGTGGTATAGATAAAATTATTTATCCTAGCGGTGATTTTAATTTGGACATGAAACAAATTATGGATTTTTACAAAACAATGACAGGTAAACATCCGCAAAACTTTAGCGTAGATTTAGAATTAGCTAAATAATTCTCATCCCATTAATTCTTAATTTATTTGGGGCGTTCCGGCGTATGGTCATTTCGAGTGATTCGAGAAATTTTCTGCGCCGGCGGGCTTTACGTTGCAAGTTTTGTTGAATTAGCTCATTGATTTAATTTTTTTAATTGCTTCGCCGAATGCCGAAAAAAGCATTTCAACAAAAGCTTTTCACTGCAATCCCTAACGCAAACAAAAACTACTCCATTGTTTTCAACTCAGCAACTAATTCAGTAAGTGCTTTTTTAGCATCACCAAAAAACATAGAACATTTTGGATCGTAGAATAACAAGTTATCAATACCTGCGTAACCCGCATTCATACTACGTTTATTAACGATAACATTTTTAGCGCGATCTACTTCTAAAATTGGCATCCCGTAAATTGGCGATGAAGGATCAGTTTTTGCAGCAGGATTTACCACATCATTTGCACCAACAATTAAAACTACATCAGTCTGTTCAAACTCAGGGTTAATGTCGTCCATCTCAACCAATTTATCATACGATACATTTGATTCTGCTAACAATACATTCATGTGTCCAGGCATACGGCCAGCAACTGGGTGAATTGCATATTTAACCTCAACGCCACGTTCTTCCAACAAAAGCTCTAACTCGTGTATAACGTGCTGCGCTTGCGCTACTGCTAAGCCATAACCAGGAACGATAACTACTTTTTTAGAATAATTCATTAGTACAGCTAAATCAGATACGCCAATATCTTTAATACTTCCTTTCACATCTGGTCCGCCGGTAGCAGCTGCTGTTCCGCCAAAGGCGCCAAAAACTACACTTCCTAAAGAACGATTCATGGCTTTACACATTACAAGCGTTAACAACGTACCAGCACTTCCTACTAAAATACCACCCGTTAGCATTACTTTATTATCGTATAAAAAACCTCCAAAAGCCGCAGCCAATCCGGTAAATGAGTTAAGTAACGAAATAACAACCGGCATATCTGCACCACCAATTGGTATGGTAAATAAAACGCCATATATAATAGCAAGTGCCAGTAAAACATAAATAAAATACGATACTAATTTTCCATCAATAAGCATAACACCGCCTGTATAAACCAAAAAGGCTAAAAGACCAAATGTAGCTATAAGAACCACTAAATTTATAATGTTGTAAGCCGGTAAACGAACGGGTTTATTCATCGTTCCGTTTAATTTTAAGAAGGCAATTACAGAACCCGAAAAAGATATGCTACCAATAACTAAACCTGCAAATACAGCTATTAACATGCCATACGGCGGATGGTAGCTCCCGGTTATAGCCGCACCCATTAGCACTTTAGGGAATTCTGCATGATAGTAGTGGTTAAATTCTATTAACGAAATTAAAGCAGCGCAGGCACCGCCCATACCGTTAAACATAGAAACCAGTTCGGGCATTTTAGTCATTTGCACTTTTTTGGCAGTCATCCAACCAATAATAGTTCCTATGGCAATGGCACCAAAAATTAATCCGTAGATCATACCGCTAACTTCGCCTTCGTGTAAGAAGATAGTTCCTAAAATAGCGATGGTCATACCAACTGCGCCAACCAAATTTCCTTTACGGGCGGTTTTTGCATTGCCCATCATTTTTAAGCCCATAATAAAAGTTACAGAGCCAATTAGGTAACAGATTTCTAAAATGTTTTGTTTCATAATATTTAAAATTCTAAAATCGAATACCGAAATTCGAAATGGTTTATGTTTATTTTTTAAGTTCTAATTTTCTATAAATAGCTCCAAATATTTTTGTCAATTCTTTTGCTTCGTTTACTAATTCGCCTCTTTCAGTCTCAATTAATTTGTCATCTTCAACATCCAATAAGCGAAGCCACAAATCACTTTCTTTAGCTTCTTTTCTCGAAATTTTAATGTGCATTTTTAAATCGTTACTTCCTAAATTTTCATTTGCCTCAATATAGTTTGCCGCAACCGACCCCGAACTTCTAACCAATTGTTTTCTATCTTCTTTATTAGCGGTTGTATATTTTAATTTCGGAACAAATTTTCTGATTCTTTGAGCAAACTTAAACGTTCTTTCTTCTAAGTCGTATTTTTTTTCTTGCTCCATTTCGGATTTCGATATTTAATTTTTGTGCTTTACCGATTTATTTTTTCTTAAACATTTCCAACATTCTGTCAGTAACCACAAAGCCACCAACCACATTTAATGTACCAAGCACTACGGCTAAAAAACCTAAACCAAGTGCTAAATAATTTGTGTCTTCTACATGAAGCATAACATAAATTGCACCCACAACAACTACACCGTGTATAGCGTTAGCACCACTCATTAAAGGGGTGTGTAAAACGGTTGGTACGCCGCCAATGACTTCTATACCTACAAAAATTGAAAGCACCACAAAGTAAATCATCTCTCTGTTTTCGCTTATAAAATTTAAAATCTGTTCCATGTTTTAATTAATTATTGAGTTATAGATTTATGTGTTAACTGTTTTGGTAACTGATGGATGAACCGCTACACCTTTGTGAACGATTAAACTTCCTTTGGTAATTTCTTCGTCCATTTCCCATTTAAAAGCAGCTGGGTCGGCTAAATGAAGTAATAAAGTCGCCATATTTTTAGCATATAAATCACTAGCATTCATTGGAAGAAGCGATGGTAAATTTCCTTCGCCAATAATTGTTACACCATGTTTTTGAACTGTTTTATTTAATTCGCTACCAACAACATTTCCGCCTTGCTCCACAGCCATATCAACAATAACAGAACCAAAGCGCATAGATTTAACCATGTCTTCGGTAACTAAAACCGGAGCTTTTTTACCCGGAATTAACGCTGTTGTAATAACAATATCAGCATCTTTTACGTGCTTAGAAACTAATGCTTGTTGGTTTTTTAAAAATTCATCGGAAACACCTTTTACATAACCACCTTCCATTTTAACGGAATCATCACCTTTAATTTCAATAAATTTTCCACCCAAAGATTGTACCTGTTCTTTTGTCTCCGGACGAATATCGCTTACCTCAACAACAGCGCCTAAACGTTTTGCGGTTGCAATGGCTTGTAAACCCGCAACACCGGCACCAAAAATAACTACTTTACACGGACGAATTGTTCCGGCAGCGGTAGTCATCATCGGTAAAATTTTGCCAATCGTATCTGCGGCAAGCAACACGGCTTTGTAACCACCTAAGTTTGCTTGTGAAGAAAGTGCATCCATTTTTTGTGCACGAGAAATACGAGGCACGGCATCCATAGAAAAAGCCGTAATGCCTGCTTTGCTGCACGCATCAACCAATTCTGGACTTGTAGCTGCCCACATAAACGAAATAAGAATAGCCTCTTTTTTCATTTTAGAAGCTTCTTCGGCGGTTGGTGCGTTTACTTTTAGCAACACATCGCTAGTGTAAACCGCATTTTTATCTGCAATTTTTGCGCCGACTGCCACATAAGCTTCATCATTATAAAATGAATTAAGGCCTGCGCCGCTTTCTATAACAACTTCAAAACCTTTTTTTACAAGGTCTTTAACCACATCGGGTGTAAGTGCTACGCGATTTTCTTTTATTTTGGTTTCTTTAGGTACGCCAAGTATCATATCGATATTATTTTAAAGTTGCAAGGTAAGAAATTTCTGCACAATTGTAGATTTTGTATTTGCGTTAGGGATTGCAACGAGAAATACTTTTTTAAAATGCTTTTTTAGCATTCAGAAAAGCAATAAAAAAAATAAAAAAATGAGCTAAATCGAAAAAGATTGGCGTAAAAAGCCCGGCGGCGCAAGAAATTTCTCGACTTTACTCGAAATTACAACGCGCCGAAACGCCCATAATCGTTGTAATCTCAGTATGACAATATAGATTTATGATACTCGCCCCTATCCTCTTCTTAGAGGGGAATTGTGGCAATTAAAAATGCAAAAAAAGCCCGCTAAAATTAATTAACGGGCTCTGTCTAAATTTTAAATCAAATTAAAAATCAAATCTTGCTTTGTGGTCTTCAATACCGGCAAGTGTTTTTTGTGCTTCAAATGCTTCGTAATCTACACGAGATGAAAGTGAAGTATTTACAGCGGCTTGTACCGCTTTAGAATATGCCGCTTGCGATGGTTTTTTCTCTGCAACATAAACAACATAAACTGCATTTTGCCCTTGTAGTGCTTTAGATAAGGTATTTGGTTTTAATGCGCTTACAACGCCGCACATAACATCTTCTTTACCCAAGCCAGTAACGCTATAACTACCAAATAAAAGCCCATCCATTTTTTCGGCAGGGGTCTTCATTTTAGAAGCTACATCATCAGCGGTTTTTGAGCCAGCTAAACTTGCATCAAACTCTTTTATAAAGCCTTCTGCTTTTTTATCTAGTTTAACTTTTAACGTTACTTCGTCTTTAACTTGCTCAAGTGGAGCTGTGCCCTTTTCTTTAATTTCAGTTAGTTTAGCTACAATAAAGCGGTTGCCAAATTGGTAAGCTGTAGAAACTTCTCCTTTTTTAGAAGTGTAAATCCAACGGATAAGCTCTTTAGGATTATCTAAGCCTGGAATTTGTTTGTCGCCTTCTTTAATATTATCAGCTAAGCGTTTGTTTAGTTTTTGTTCTTCTAAACCTTTATCAAAAAGTTCGGTAGTATTATATTTACCTGCAAATTCGCTTGCTTTAAGGTTAATATCGTTAAGCGTTTTCTCGCTTGGTTGTATTTTTCGTTGTATGGTTGCTAGTTTGTATTTAGTCATGGTACCTTTGCTAACATCCATAACTTCCATTACGTGATAACCAAATTGAGATTCTACAACACCTAACTCGTTCTTTTTACCTTCTAAACCAAAGTTTTTAAAGGGTTCAACAAAGCCGCTTTTATCGGTTAACCAACCATAATCGCCATCTTTACCCATGTACGTTTCGCCTTCTTTTTTAGTTGGAGGCATTTTTTTACCGCCATCATCAGAGTAATTTTTTACATACTCAGCAAATAGTTTAGGATCTTTTTTAAGTTGCGCTAATAAACTATCAGCCATTTTTTTAGCTTGTTCTTTGCTACGTTTAACCTCAGGTGCTGCACCTGCGCCTGCATAAGAAATTAATATGTGACGAACCTTGGCAGAATCTGCTAAAGTAACTTTGCCTTCTAACTTAACAACTTTAATTAGGTTGTTTTCTTGGAACGGACCGTAAACAGTACCTTTTTCGGCAGTAAAGATGGAGGAATCAACCTCAGGGCTAATCATATTCTTTTTAAACAAACCAATATCAACTGCGTTATTTTCGTTTTCGGCTTGCATTAAAGCAGAATCTTCTGATAATGTTTTTTTACTTTTAAACTCCGCAGCTACCTCAGCCATTTGCTTTTTAATATCAGCAATATCTTCAGGGGTTGCATACGCATCAAAAGCTACGTAATCAATTTTACGGGTAGTTTCCGGGTTTTGAAATAAATAAGTGTGATTGCTGTAATATTTTTGAATGTCTTCATCGGTAACTTTAACGGCAGAATCTGAAATGGTTGCGTAACGTTTTGCCACAAAATTTACATTGTATGATGTGCTTTGTTTTTCGTACTCAGCTTTACCTTCGGCTTCTGTAATATATAAGCCTTTTTTAAGTAGGTTATTGTATTTTTCTGCCATACGCGTATCTTGTACATAATTTTCTAATTTTTTCCAAAAGGCTTCTTGCTCAGGCGTCATTTGTTGCACAAACCCAGCTAATTTAGCAGGATCAAGGCTTCCATCAGGTCTAGCAAAGTTTGGGTATGCTTTACCTGTTTGTTTATCGCTTAACTGACCAACCACAATTTGGTGCGGGTTTGTAACCATTAAATCATAAAGTTCATCATCGCCAACGTTAACGCCTACCGTTTTGTAGTTTGTTTTTAAAACATTGTTTGCAATAAACTCGTTCCAAACTTGGTCAACTAAATTTTGCTTGGTAGCATCATCTACTTTTTGTCCGTTTTGCTCATACGTTTGTATAGCTGAGTTTAATTTTGCCTGAAACTCATTATAATCAATGTTTTTACCTGCAATAGTACCCACAGTACGTTCATTTGTTCCAAACAAAGTTTTACCCGAATTCATAGCTCCTTCTAATACAAAAATAAAAAGGGCAACGGCAATAATACCAACTAAAAGGCCTGTTCTGTTACGAATTTTTTCTAATACGCTCATACTTATATAAAATTAAAGTCTGCAAAGATAAAAAACGGCTCGAAATGTGAAAATTTTAATTGCAGGGTATTTTTATCAGTTATTTTGGCTTAATTAAGATATGGCGCACATCAACCAAGTCGTCATGACGATCAATTACCTCCAAAAAGTGAAAACCGTATTTAGACTCAAAAACCTCTGAAACTTGTCCAACAGGTAAGCTAAACGCAAGCGATTCAAATTCGGGTACAAACTGGCCGCGGGCAATGTTATTATAACGACCGCCATTTTTTGCCGAACCCGGATCCTGACTATAATAAGCAGCGGCTATAGCAAATGATATTTCTCCTTTTAAAACTTTTTGCCTGATACTTTCCAAGGTGTCTTTCGCTGCTTTTTTAGATTTTTCGCTGCCCGGAAAATCTTGTTCAACTGTAACTGAATCTTGTTGTTCGGTTTTTGTTATAGGAGTTTGCGCATGAATAAGAAACGGAAGTAATATTAATAGAAAAATAAGTTTTTTCATTTTAATTGATTTACACAAAGATAAAGCAATCTTCAAATCCTAAAAGAAATTATTTTTTCCCTTTTTCAGGAATAACAGGCGTAAGGAATTTTTTTACCTGGTTTAAAAATGTTTCGCGCTGATCTATAAATACATTGTGCGATGAGTTTTCTACCAAAACAAAATTGGCATCGCCAACCGCTTTTTTAATCATATCAAAATGTGCCTCATTAAACAAGCCATCGTCTTTGCCGTAAATAGCATAAATGGGAATGTTTTTTTCTTGCACTTTCCTCACATAATAACGCATATCAAGCGTGGTGTATTGCTCGTTCATGTAAAAACCATACACAGGTTCTGAAGTCATGTTGTTTAAATATTCAGCTTTTTTACTTTTTTTCATTTCATCATAAATAGCATTACGATCTGCAGTAGGCGCTGAGGGCTTGTACAAACCGGTATTCATAGCAAACATAAAACACATGCTGCTATACTCCAGTTTGGTGGTATCCATCTTTTTTAGATTAGCTAAAAACTTTAATTGCGATGAATCTTTCTTCTGTTTAAATTTTTCTTCGCAATGCTGGATGATACTTTTAAAAATTAATTGGTAATTAAGTGGAGAACTCAACAAAATAATGGCTTTTACTTTCTCCGGAAAACTCTCGGCAAATTTTATGCTTTCAGTTCCGCCCCAACTATGACCAATAAATGTAGCCTGTGTAACATTATACTTTTTTAAAACCGTATTTATATCAACATTAGCTTTGTTAAATTTATAATGATCTGTTATCGTATCTTTTTTAGAACGACCACAACCTCGTTGATCGAATGTGATAACATAAAAACCTAACGCTGCCAAATTGGGTGCAGCGCTTAACTCAAACGAAACCGGATTATAACCAGGGCCACCATGCATAAAAACAATGGCGGGACTTTTAGGGTCGCCAAATGCGTTAGAAAAAATAATTTGTGCTTGTGTAAAAAGACTACAAAACAAAAAAAGCGATGCGATACCTTTTTTCATGTTTATTTTACTTCAAAAAAGCGATACTGAATACCTGCGCCAAAGCTAAAACCGGCTGCTTTCCAATTGGCTAAAACGTATTGGTTGTAAACGCTGTTGTTGCTGGTCATGTTTGCATAATTAATAAACGGAATAGCCATATTAACATTAAAACCAAACTTGCCAATATAAAAACGAGGGTTTATGTGTAAGTTGAAATAACTTCCGTTACCATAAATTTGATTATCTCCTATATCGTTTTGGTGATAATTTAAATGAGAATAGCCAATATCTACGCCAATAGGTAAATCAAAATGGCGTACATGCACAACGTGCGCATTAACAGCAAGCGCCAATTCTAAGCCATTTGCTTTTGGAGTAGAGTGCGTGGTAGAATCTCTGCTTGTAAAATATGTATCATACCTTCCGCGCAAGCCTAAGCCAAACCATTTATTAAACCCATATTCAACACCTACATTAATATTATACGATGCAGCTCCGTTTTTTTCGTCTTTTGTGTAATTTGTGCTTTTTAACTGATAGTGATAATCAACCGCGTAAGCATCTAAACCTGCGCCAGCATTAACTACTAAAGCACCTTTGTAAAAAGATTGCGAAACTGCTTGCATAGAAACTGCGCAGGTAAAAAGAATAAATAATTTTTTCATATTGTTTGTTTATTTAAGAAAGTAAAGCTAAAAAATATTTTGCAATTACTCTTCAAACAAAATAACTACCTTACGATTTAAGCGTGTTAAGTAGTTTTGATATTGCCAATCGGTATAGTTTTGTGTGGCATTTATACATTTTGCAAATTGCTTTACGCGGTATTTTATTTCGTCTTGCAATAAATGTATTAGTTCAACACCTTCTTCAAAACAAGATGCGTTATCTTTAATTTTGCCGTAATGTTCTTCTAACGATTGATCTAAAACAACTTGCGGTTTCAACCCTTTTTTTAAGCAGTTTAAATATTTATCGCGCACCAAAAATTCTTCGTCGTGCGAGTTGATAAACCGTTGCTTAATTTCTTCCGGCATGTCGTAATCACGCTCGGTTTCATAATCCCATTCATCTTTATAACGCTGCTCTAAATACATGTGCGGCGCCACAAAAACATGGTTCCAATCTATAGGCATTTGCCATAAACCAAACCTGCGAGAATTATTTCCTAAATCAATAATTTTAAAATTCTTTTTGTCTTTGGTAACGCGACTACCGCGACCAATCATTTGATGATAAAGTGTAAGCGATTTTGTAGCGCGATTTAGCATAATAGTTTCTACTTCCGGTTCATCAAAACCATGTGTAAGAATACTAACCGAAGTTAAAATGGCATCTTTTGTGTTGTGAAACCAATCTAAAATTTCACGGCGTTCTTTATCGCTATACGTACTATCTAAATGTTTAACCGGATAATTTTTCTTTTTAAAAGCCTCATAAACCAACCGACTCGAAATAATTCCGCTATTAAAAATAAGTGTTTTTTTACCAAGTGAAACCTCTTCGTAAGCCGAAACCAATTTGCTTTGCATCATGGCATTGCTATAAAGCATCTCTAACGAAGCCGTTGTAAACTCGCCCGTATAACCAATTTTAAGCGAAGATAAATTTACATCAAACGAGTACGTTTGGCCGTCGGCCAAAAAACCACTTTGAATTAAAGAAGGGATAGTTTCTCCTATAATAAGCGAGTTATACGTATCCATTAAAGGCAGTTTTTTATTACTACTTAACGGAGTTGCTGTTACGCCTAAAATATTTACATCTTTAAAATGTTTGAATACTTTTCTAAACGAATTGTTGTGCGCCTCATCTACAATTACCAAACCAATATCTTGCAAAAACTCTAAATTATCTTCATCGTGCAAACGATTACTTAACGTTTCAATTAAGGCTGTGTAAACAAGATAAGGCTCGTTTTTATCTAAAATTTTTACGCTGCTGTTAATGGTTTTATTAGGAATTTTTACAGAAGTTAAAACCGCAGATGTTTGTTGCGAAAGCTCTACACGATGCGTTAGTATAAGCACTTTTTTATGGAATTGTTCGATGTATTTTTTAGCAATTTCAGAAAAAATAATTGTTTTTCCACCGCCTGTTGGCAATTGAAAAAGCAAGTTAGAATGTGGCGGAAGTTCAGCCAATTTTTTGTAGATATTATCTACAGCTAATTGCTGGTAAGGATATAATTTCCGTTCGGATGTTGGTTCTATAATTTCTTCACTCATATAAAAAAAGTAACCGACAAATATACGCCTAATTCTTTATCCTGAAAAACTTACAGCCATATTTTGGCAATTACTAAATCGGTATTTTTATAAGTTTGCATCTTAACTTTTTCGCCCTCTTTTTCTTTGTTTATTAAAAGAATATCGCCTTGAGATAAAGTGGTTTTTTCGATACTAATTTCTCCGATAGAAATATAAATTGCCAATACATCACAATCTAATAAAATTTCTTTTTGAGATTTTTCAAGCAATTCAAATCCTGAAACATCAGCTTTTGCAGAACCTTTGGTCATTACATTAAAATCGGTAACCTTTCCAATACTTGTGGTTTCCCAATTTCCCGAAAAACTATCAGTATCAAATTTCTTTAGCTTTTTTATGTATTGATCTTTATGTTGAATAATTAATTCGCCTTTTAAAACCATAATAACTCTGGCAACATTGGGTAATTTAGTAAACGAAGATTCTTCCACATCAATGGTAGCCGTACTAATTCTGCAACTAAAATCTAAATTTTTGTAAACGGCTTCTTTTGGATAAATAGCCAATTGGGTAGTCGTTCCGCCCGACCAACTGTTTGTTTGAAGTTGATTTTTTTTAGTGAGGTTTAGTTGCATTTTTCTTTAAACACATAGGTACATAGTTTTTTTATTATAAAGGATATTAATTTATACTCACGAATTAATCTCTATGTTTCTATGTGGTTTATTTTTTTTGCGATATAGATTCATCTTTCCACTTAAAAGTTTTTATCATGTGCATAATATCTACGCGCAAATAATCTATTACAATTTTTAAAGAATCTATGTTTGGCGGACAATTAAAATATAACGAACCGCGTAAAAAATGCTTTGTACTATCTGTTACATAAAATTGGATAGCAGATGCGCTGTTGCCTGAAATATCATACAACAACCCATACACGTGTGCCGAATCGTTTATTAAAACTTGTTCATCTAACCCACTCGCTTTTACCTGATGTTTTATAGCAAGCGTGCGGCATTCTTCTAAGTGTTTAACTAAATCATTATTTAAATCATTATAGCTAATATACAGTTGCGCTTTATAGGTTGGATAAAAAATGTTTAACCAACAAGGTTGTGCGTTTGGGCTTCTATCGTTTTCTACAACCGAATATACAGGCGTTTGAAACGTAAACGGACAACCATTATCATACATTTTATATTTTTTTTCGGGAAAGTTTAATCTATAATAAGCACGTGGTTTTGGTGCAGAAGTATTTTCATCATCATTGCCAATGCAAGATGTTAGGCAATAGGTAATAGTTAATAGGCAACAGGTTATGATCTTCTTCATTCTTCAAAAATAAAAAACCCCAACAAGTAAAATTGGGGCTTTAAAATATATTATCAACAAGTTAATTTAAAAAGGCAAGTCTCCACTAGGTTTATTTTCTTCGGGAATTGATTGTGTGCTTCCCCCTTGCCCATTATTTGTATCATTACGGCGCACTAATTGAAACGTTTCAGCAATAATTTCTGTCGTGTTACGCTGCTGCCCTTCTTTATCTTGCCACTTACGACTTTGTATTTTACCTTCCAGATAAATAGTGTATCCTTTTTTTAAAATGCGCTCAGCACTTTCAGCAATAACACGCCACATAACAATATTATGCCATTCGGTTTGCTCAATTTTATTGCCGTCTTTATCTTTATAAAATTCGGATGTGGCCAACGTAAATCTTACACAAGCAACGCCACCATCTAAACGACGCATTTCGGGGTCTTTACCCAAATTACCCACTAAAATTACTTTGTTTACACCTGCCATAAAATTACTTGGCCAAAAGTTGTTTAACCATTTCAGATACTATTTTACCATCAGCTTTGCCGGCCAATGCTTTTGTAGCAGCGCCCATAACTTTGCCCATATCGGCCGGAGATGTTGCGCCCACTTGTGCAATTACTTTTTCTACCTCTGCTTTAATTTCTTCGGCAGATAATTGTTTTGGTAAATAAGCTTCAATAACATCTGTTTGTGCAGTTTCTACTTCGGCTAAATCGGCACGGTTTTGTTGGTTATAAATGTCAGCACTTTCTCTGCGTTTTTTCACTTCTTTTTGTAAAGCTTTATTAGCACTATCTTCGGTTAAACCTTCGGGAGAAGTTTTTAATAATAACACAACTGATTTCATAGCGCGTAGTGCTTCTAATTTTTTAGCATCTCTGGCTAACATAGCTGTTTTTATATCAGCGTTTAATTTTTCTTCGATCATAATTTTATTTTTTAGAACCTATCAAATTTACGATATTTTTTTGCACGGTAGCACGCGTTAGGGATTGCAGTGAAAAGCTTTTACTGTAATCAGTAAAACTTGAAACGCAAAGCCCGACGGCGTAATCGCCGGAACGCCCAAATTTTTGTACTTTTGAAGGATTAAAAACGAGATTATGGAAGAAAACAACCACGAAAACCAACTAAATATAGAGCTTAGCGAAGAAGTTGCTGAAGGAATTTATAGCAATTTGGCCATCATTACACATTCACCATCTGAATTTGTAATTGATTTTGTAAAAATTATGCCGGGCATGCCTAAAGCGCGTGTAAAATCTAGAATATTATTAACGCCGCAACACGCAAAACGTTTGATGATGGCTTTGAGCGAGAATTTGATGAAGTACGAGCAGTTGCACGGAAAAATTAAAGAAGCAGATATTAATGCGTTGCCGTTAAATTTTGGCGGTCCGAAAGGGCAAGCGTAGTAAGCCTTCTATGAATAAAAAATATTCGGTATCTATTGTAAAATATACCAACACCTTGCCTTTGCGTTATGGCATAAATAATAGCGAGGTGCTTGCTGAGATGGATTTGCAGCTGGATATTCCGGCGGTGTGTGCGCAAAAATTATTAGATAATAAGGTTGATATTGGTTTGATTCCAGTGGCGGTTATTCCGTTATTGAAAGAGCATTATATTATTAGCAATTATTGCATTGGCAGCAACGAAAGGGTTGATACGGTTAAACTTTACAGTAATGTGCCGTTAAATGAAATTGAGCATATTTACCTGGATTATCAATCGCGGACATCTATTATGCTGGCAAAAGTTTTGTGTAAAAATTATTGGAAGATTAACCCTGAATTTATAAATGCCGAAGCCGGATTTGAAACAAATACTACCAGCAAAGATGCTGCGGTTGTTATAGGTGACAGATGTTTTACCCTTAACGGAACGTTTAAATACGAGTTTGATTTAGCGTTTGAATGGAAAAAATTTACCACGCTTCCGTTTGTTTTTGCGGCTTGGGTTAGCAATAAAAAAATTGATGCAGATTTTATAGCAAAGCTGGAAAGCGCTATGGAATATGGCATTGCGCATACAGATGAAGCTATTAAAAAGGATTTATCTATTACAAACCCCGCTATGGTAAAGCAATATTTAACCGAACGAATTAATTATAATTTAGATGAAGCCAAAAAGAAATCGTTGCAGCTTTTTTTAGATTTAATAAAGCAATTATAAATTGATAAAACCCAATTGGTATAAAACGATTTTATTTTTCGCAATAATTTGTGGTTGCCTTTTTGGTTTGCAATTTTTCTTTTCGTTTGGTGTAAAACATAATCTCAACATTAAAGCAAGTTATGTTACATCGCATAAAATTAATGCAGATGTTTTGGTGCTTGGTCCTTGCGAGCCTTTATGGATGGCAGCTCCGGAGGTAATCACAAAAAAAACTGGTTTGTCTTGTTATAATTTGGCTAATAGTCATAGTGATTTTGCCGATAATTATTTGCACCTGCATCTCTATTTAAAAAATAATAAGGCGCCTAACTATTTATTGCTTTTTGTAACACCAGAATCGTTCGATACTAACTACAATACATTTTATTCCTATCGTTTCTCCTCTTTTTTAAAAGATACAGTAGTTGCTAATACCGTAAAGGAATGCGATAAAGATTTTTACAGATTTACGTCGTTTCCATTTATGAAATACGGCTATTATAGTCACCAAACATTTTTTAGTGCCTTGCAGGGTTGGAAACATTATATCACAAAAAAAACATTGCCTTATTATGCCGATGGGTTTGAGCCGCCAGCTAAAATTGTGTGGGACAACCATTATGAAAATCTAAAAAAGAAGTACCCAAAAGGATATAGCTTTACGTTGGATAGTTTGCGTGAAAAATACCTTTATAAGCTGCTTTGGTTATGTAAAGAACAAAATATTAAGGTTATTATGTATGAATCGCCTATTTTAAAGGAAACAGCCCAAAACCAGCCAAACAGAGCTGATTTTATAGAACAAATAAATTTTGTGGCAAAAAACATGGGTTTTACCTTTATTTCTTTTCAGGATTTACCTATGGCTGAAAGTAGAAAAAACTATATATCGCCTATGGTTACTACGTTACAA
>JBDTJJ010000181.1:0-6972 GCA_039935895.1 Bacteroidia bacterium
ACGTTCTAGAAAAGTCAATGCGAAAAAATATTTTAGATTTATATTATGAGTATAGAACTGCAATACTTGACAATCAAAACGGTGACAAAATAATTGACAAAATAGATAAAATTCTGCTTGACAATTATAGTGAAAAAACTGGGATGTAATACTCATTACTTAGTAAAATTTGGATGCTAGAGGTAAACAAAACATTTAAACTTTTACATTCCCTAATAACATCCATTATACAACAATTCAGCTCGATAATTGCTTATAACTTGTTAGTCTAAATTTGTTTTGATAGTCCACTCAAATAGCTAATTTGGCAGCCGTAAATCAAAAAATAAAATTAAGCACATGAAAGAAGTATATATTGTATCAGCCGTAAGAACTCCCATAGGATCGTTTAACGGTGCATTATCAAGTATGTCGGCCACTAAATTAGGTGCAGCCGCTATAAAAGGCGCTTTAGAAAAAATTAAATTAGCTCCAGGCGAAGTTCAGCAAGCTTATATGGGTTGCGTTTTACAAGCTAATTTAGGTCAGGCTCCTGCCAGACAAGCAGCTAAATTTGCAGGTTTACCAAACGAAACACAATGTACAACGGTAAATAAAGTTTGCGCATCGGGTTTAAAATCGGTAGTTATTGCAGCTCAAAATATTATGCTTGGCGATGCTGACGTAATAGTTGCAGGCGGTATGGAAAACATGAGTGCTGTTCCTTATTATTTAGATCAGGCTCGTAACGGTTATCGTTTAGGCAACGGCACGGTGATTGACGGCGTTGTAAAAGATGGTTTAACCGATGTATATCATCAAAACCACATGGGTAATTCGGCTGAATTATGTGCTAAAGAATATAACATTACACGCGAAGCGCAAGATGCTTTTGCCATAGAATCTTACACACGTGCTGCCAAAGCATGGAAAGCAGGTAATTTTACCGAAGAAGTTATTCCTATTATAATTTCCACTAAAAAAGGAGATATTACAGTGGCAGAAGATGAAGAATACAAACAAGTAAACTTCGAGAAAATTCCTCAACTAAAACCCGTATTTGATAAAGCCGGAACAGTTACTGCTGCTAACGCATCTACCTTAAATGATGGTGCAGCCGCTTTAATTTTAATGAGCAAAGAAAAAGCAGAGAAATTAGGTTTAAAACCTTTGGCTAAAATTATTGGCTATGCAGATGCAGAACAAGCGCCAGAGTGGTTTACAACTACGCCATCTATTGCTATACCGGCTGCGGTTGCAAAAGCGGGTTTAAAAATGAGCGACATTGAATACTTTGAAATTAACGAAGCATTTTCGGTAGTATCTATTGCCAACAATCAATTAATGAAATTAGATCCTGCTAAAGTAAATATTAACGGTGGTGCGGTTGCTATTGGTCATCCACTGGGAGCTTCAGGCGCACGTATTGTAGTTACTTTACTTAATGTTTTAAAACAACAAAATGCACGTTACGGTGCGGCAGGTATTTGTAATGGTGGCGGTGGCGGAAGCGCTATTGTTATAGAACGAGTTTAAAGTCTAAAGTTTAAAGAAATTTATTTACTTTAAACTTCTAACTTTACACTTTAAACTTAGTATATGTTCGGAATTTGTAACCAAAGTATAGTACCTTGCCGTAGTGAAGCTGCGCATAGAAGCGAAATGGTTACGCAACTTTTATTTGGCGAACACTTTACCATTTTAGAAGAGACCGAAGAATGGTTGCATATACTTACTGCTTACGATAATTACAATTGCTGGATTAGCAACAAGCAGTTTCTCCCAATAAAAGAAGAAACATTTAATAAACTGCAAACCGAGCCACAAGCTTTGTGTGCCGAACCTATGCAGCTTATTCAGGATAAAAATGCAGACAGCTTTTTTCCTGTTGTGGCTGGTTGTACCTTGCCTTTTCTACATAAGAACGCCATTCAAATTGAAAATAGTTTGTATGAATTTACCGGCGAATATGTTTTGCCTGAAGAAAGTAAACTAACACGTGCTAAAATTATCTCGACTGGATTTAATTATATAAACAGTCCTTATTTATGGGGCGGACGAAGTTTTTTTGGAATAGATTGCTCGGGCTTTACACAAATTGTTTTTAAACTGAACGGATTTAAACTTCCGCGAGATGCTTCGCAGCAAGCACTTTTAGGCACGCCGTTATCTTTTGTAGAAGAAGCTCGGCCAGGCGATTTAGCTTTTTTTGATAATGAAGAAGGCAGAATTACCCATGTTGGTATTGTATTAGAAGATGGAAAAATACTTCACGCGTCGGGTAAAGTGCGTGTAGATAAATTAGATCATTACGGTATTTTTAATTTAGACACCAAAAAATATTCGCACCATTTGCGTGTAATAAAACACGTGTTGAAGGATTAGTTACAATCTAATTCCAATAATAGTTACATCATCAACTTGTTCTAAGTTTCCTTTCCAAGCATTAAAAACCGTTGAGAGTATATTCTTTTGTTCTTCTAAAGGTTTGCGTGTGTTTAATAAAAGTAGGTCTTCTAATTTTTTGTATTTAAACTTTTTACCTTTTTCTCCTCCAAATTGATCAGGGTATCCATCAGTCATTAAATAAAGTGTGTCATTTTTTTGTAAATCTAAAGTATGTGCAGTAAAAGGTTTGGGGTTATCTGTTTGACCAATGGGTTGTTTGTTTGCTTTAATTTCTAAAACCTCAGCACCATTATTTTTAATGTACCATAATGGGTTATTTGCACCACTCCATTGAACTAGATTGTTTGTTTTATTTATTTTACACAAAGAAATATCCATTCCATCTTTAATTTCTGCGCCACTTTTTTCAAAAGTTTCTAAAACTAGTTCGCGTGTTTTATCGAGTATTTTTCCGGTATCTCTAAGTTCAAATTCTTTTACGGCACGGTTTAGCGCATTGCTGCATACTATGCTAACCATAGCGCCAGGCACCCCATGTCCGGTACTATCAGCTGCTGCAATAAAAACGCAATTATCTAAATATTCCATCCAATAAAAATCTCCGGCAACAATATCTTTAGGTTTATAATAAATAAAAAAATTAAGCAAATATTCTTTTATATGCCCTTCTGCAGGTAAAATAGCTTGCTGTAAATGTTTTGCATAAGTAATACTATCTAAAATTTCTTTTTGTTGAAGCTCTACTTCGTGCTTTTGTGCTTCTATTATTTTTTTTGCTTTTTTATTTTGCTGTAAACTGCGGTATATAAGTAATGCAACAATGCTTACTCCTGCCCCTGCTATACCAATTAACCATAAAACTAATAACTGTCGCTTTCTATCTGTTTCGGCTACCGTATCCTTTTTATCCTGTTCGGCTTTTGCTATAGTTTCTTTTCTTTCTGCTTCGTATTTAAATTGTTCTTGCAATATTTTTTTAGTACTTTCTTCGTTTATTAAGCTATCTCGGTAAATAATAAAGTTTTTATAATTATGATAAACTGCTTTGTAATTTCCTAATGCACTATCAAGATTTGTGAGCCCATAGTATCCTTCTTTTATATCCGATTTACTGCCAATTTGCTTGGCTAATACTAAACCTTTATTAATATACTCTTTTGATAAAGCGTAATTTTTTTTGAGATAATAATTTACACCAATATTATTATAGCAAGCAACAATTCCTTTGGTATATCTTGTGCTTTCGTATATTGGAAGACTTTTAAAGTTATAATTTAATGCTTCATCATAATTACCTTCTTCTTGATAAACAATACCAAGGTTTGTATAAGAGTCTGCTAACCCATCTTGGTCTTTTATTTCTTTTCTTATTTCTAAGCTTTGCTGATAAAATTTGCGAGCTTGTGCATAATCCCCTCCGTAATCATATACAATACCTATATCACTATACAAATTGGCAATTCCTTTTTTATCATTTAACCCAATTCTTATTTGTAAACATTTATTGTAATATTCTAAAGTGCTAGTGGTGTTACCCATATCATCATAAACGTGACCAATAAAAGCGTATAAGTTTCCTATTTCTTTATTATTATTTGTTTTTTCAGATAGCTTTAAACTAGCAAAATAATTAGCTAAAGCTTGCGAATAATCACCTTTGTGATAATTTATTGTGCCAATATTAATAAGTGATTTTATTTGGCCTTTTTTAAAAGATAATTTATCTGCCAAACTATTTGCTTGTTCGGCGCATTGTAAGGCTAAAATGTAGTTTCCATCGTCTATATAATAAGAAGATAACAGGTTATATGTTTTGATTTTATTGGTATCATCTTTAATTATTTTTAATAGATTTTTTAAAGAATCTGTGTTTTGTGCATAGGGCGTTTGCTCTACAAAAAACAAGAAACAAATAGATAAATAAAATGTGATTTTTTTACAAAACAAAGCAAATAAAGCTTAATAGGTGAGACAAATTTTTAAACAAATATAATTAATTACACTCCCGCAAAGTAAAATTACTTAGTAATAGCTAAGCATTTTTTTATACCATTTACCTCTATCAAATATAAGCCAGAATCTATTTTTTGCACATCCAATATTTGATTTTCGCTGGCAGTAGCTTTTTGTTGCAAAATTAAACGTCCGGTTGCATCATATAAATTTATATACGTTTTAGCTGTAATACCTGTACAAATTATGTTTACAGTATTATTAGCTGGACAAGGATAAATAATTAACTGTTGTGCCTTACTTCTTACATCTTTAATATCGTTTGTACCTGCCTGTCTGGCGGTATTGCTGTGCGATTTTACACGAGTGGTAAGTGTACTACTACCCTGGTTAGCCAATCGTTGATTGGAAATGCAATTAAATCCTAAAATATCTACACGGTAATTAGCCGTTGAAGAATAAAAAGGATCTGTTGCAGAAGTTCCTGTTATGGTAGTTAAATAGGCGAAAGAATTGCCCGTTCCTGTTGCATCTTTATACAAATCATATCCAGTAACAGAATTAGTTTGACCAGCACTAATTATGTATTGACTTATATTAAAATTGCCATTTTGTTGGTCTTGTATAAAAACGGTTTGATGAAGTGGGCTTTGGCTACCAATATTGCCACAAGTATCTTTTATGGCAAGCTTATATTTATAACTCGTGTAGTTCGGATCACCACCATGTGGTCCGCTTATACCCCTTGCTGTGTCTGTTAATCGGCTAGAATCTTTACTAACTGCTCCAATACGTAGGTAGGTATTTAAAATGCCATCATACCTATAAACAATAAAACTATCTGCATTTGTGTATTGACTATTATCCCAATATATGTTGTTGTAATTATAATTAGATAAACTATCTGTTGTTACCATACATATTGTTGGTGTTGGAGGTAAAAGTACAGTAACTAATATCTTCGCATATCCACAACTGTTTGCATCTGAAACATTATATTGAGTTGTATTTGTAGGTGTTACTATAATGGAGCTTGTTGTTGCACCTAAATTCCATAAATAATTTATTGCGCCATTAGCCGTTAAAGCGACTGAGCTTCCTAAACAAATCGTATCGTTTCCGTTTATAGTTATATTTGGAGTTATATTTAGTAGTACAGATATATTATTTACACCATAGTTAGCTGAGGCTAAATCGAGCTTGCCATCATTATTAAAATCGCCACTTGTTACAGAGCTAATGTTGGTTGCTACTGCATAGTTTGTTGTTGTTACAAAAGAGCCAGTTCCTGTACCAAGTAGTAAAGAGATGTCATTTGATGTATAGTTAGCGGTTACTAAATCAGCCTTGCCGTCAGCATTTAAATCTGTGCTAATTACGTTGTTTGGATTGATGTTCACACTAAAATTAGTTGCTGCCCCAAAAGCACCAGCACCAACTCCCAATAATATAGATATATTGTTTGAGGTGTAATTAGCAGTTACTAAATCAGTTTTACCATCACCATTAAAATCTGCACTAATTACTGAGCTTGGATTAGTTCCTACCGGATAATTTATAGCGGTTCCAAAAGTGCCACTTCCTGTGCCAAATAAAATAGATACATTACTTGAGTAATTATTAGCAGTAGCTAAATCAAGAATGCCATCCGCATTAAAATCTGTATTAATTACTGAAATAGGACCAAGACCTACCGAAAAGCTATTTGCAATACCAAAGCTACCTGTGCCTGTACCTAATAAAATAGATACATCGTTCGAAGATCTATTAGCTATTGCTAAATCAATATTTCCATCCCCATTAAAATCATTGCTAGTTATTGCGTATGGCGTGCTTCCTACTAAAAAAATTGTTGCCAAACCAAAACCACCATTGCCATTACCCAAAAAGACAGACACGTTATCTGACCCTCGATTGGCCGTAGCTAAATCAATGTTTCCATCATTATTAAAATCAGCACTTATTAATGAAATTGGGTTTGTGTCGGTGGTGTAACTTACTGCTGCACCAAAACCTCCAATACCATTTCCTAATAATATTGAGATTTTATTTGAAGAGTAATTACAAACCACTAAATCAGGATTACCATCGCTATTAAAATCATTATTTATTATAGAATAAGGGCGGTTAGGTGCATTAAAATTAGAAATAGGTGAAAAGCAAACTTGCGCGTTTAACTGTAAAAGAGAAATAAAGGCTAAAAATAGGGCTGTTTTTTTCATTAGTCAATTTTTGTTAATTTATTTTGATAGATTACTTCATTATTCTTTATAATTGTTAACTGATATATGCCGTTAGCCAAATTATTTAAGTTTAATTGGGTGTTGTTTCTTATTAAATGCTCTGTAAGTAATTTTTGACCCAATAAACTGTAAATTTCTACACTTGTATTTTCATACAAGGTTGTTTGAACTATAAATATACCTTTGGTAGGATTAGGATAAATAGTTACCTTTAAGTTATTACTTATTTGTTTAATATCATTTGCACCAGCCTGCCTGGCTGTATTGCTGTGCGATTTTACACGAGTGGTAAGTATATTGTTGCCAGGATTAACCAATCTTTGATTTGATGCACAGTTAAAACCCAAAATATCTACACGGTAATTAGCCGAAGAAGCATACCCCGGAT